>NZ_JAFGYX010000019.1:4982-129164 GCF_017491625.1 Pseudomonas sp. 50_B | reverse complement strand
CCAGATCACCATCTACACCGTGATCTTTTTCCTCCCCAGCATCATCGGCAAGTACGGCAGTCTGAGCCTGATGAGCGTCGGCCTGCTGACCTCCTTGCCGTGGATCGTCGCGGCGCTGGGGGCGATCAGCCTGCCACGGCTGGCCACCAGCGCGCAGCGGGCACGGCGACTGCTGGTCTGCGGCTTGCTGACGATGGCGGCCGGGCTGCTGATTGCGGCCTTTTCGGGGCCGGTGTTCAGCCTGCTGGGGTTCTGTGTGGCGGCGCTGATGTTCTTTGTGGTGCAGTCGATCATCTTCCTGTACCCGGCGTCGCGGCTCAAAGGTGCGGCCCTGGCGGGAGGCCTGGGCTTTGTGAACTCCTGCGGACTGTTGGGCGGTTTTGTCGGCCCCTCGGTGATGGGGGCGATCGAAATGAGCACCGGCGATGCCATGAACGGCCTCAAGGCCATTGCCCTGGTGCTGTTGGTGGCGGCGCTGGCGGCCTTGCGCTTGCGTCAGGGCCAGGAAGACCCGCGTCCGGTGCGCCCCATGACCGCAGTTGCGCACCCTGTTTCGGGGCGCTCAAACGCGTTGTGAGCGCTTGCAGCACAGGCTGCGTTGTCGAGAACTCTGGCCAAACGCCCGGTGCAATGCACCGGGCGTTTTTCGTTGGGCGGACGTTCGGGGCTTGCCCAGCACTTAGGTCCGGAAGCGGCCGACCGTCACTTGAACAGTTGGTTACAGCGCTGAATCTCAGTCGTATATCGCGTGTTTGCAGTCTATGGGGCTCTATATAAGAAGTGTCTTATTTATTGGCTGTTTTTAGTGTGTTTAGTGGTTTTTAAGTAGTACAAGTTTCCGAGAAAAATCTTGTTCATTTAGAGAGTGCTCCTTGTTACATGAAGATTGGTCGTTATTCTAAAAGAAGAGGGCAGTCGGTATCGTAATGTCCGCTCCGGATGGAATGCAGAAGCCTGTTGTCAATATGCATTTTATTATGGGCGAGAGCGGTTGATCGAGGTTGTTGTGGTGTTCAACTCATGTCTCGTTGGCTCGAAGTTCAGCAAGGCTGTACATCTCGGGAGGGCGAAGTTGTTTTGAATACTGTGCTCTTAGACGGTTTTTAATAATAGGGAATCAGATGAAACTTAAATCTTTTGCATCCATGGCGACCTCCGGGTTGCTGCTTGCGGCACTGACTCCGGCATTGAGCTACGCAGAAACCGGTGTCAACTCCGGCAACGTGAAGTTCGAAGGCCTGATCTCCAGTGTCAGTTGCAAGGTTCAGGTCGATGCCAACGAATCCGGAGCGAACACCGGCACGGTCAAGTTCGGCAACGTCCTGCCTTCGGTTTTCGCCGGTGGCATCGGCACGGCTTCCGAGTTCAAGGAATTCAACATCAACCTCAGTGGCGGCGGCTGCACCGACGGCTCCAAAGCCGCCGTCAGCTTCCACAAGGATGGTTTCATTGATAACGCCACCGGCAACCTGCGTCTGATCGACAGCGGTTCCGGTTCGGCCTCGGGCGTGCAGATCCAGATTCACAACAACGGCGCCACGCCGGGGAAAATCGACCTGTCGGAAAACAACAATCAGCAGGTTGCCGAAGTTATCGGTAACAAGGCCGTGCTGAAGTTCAAGGCCTCTTATGTGGCGGTCAGCGACACAATCGTTGAAGGTCGTGCCGACTCCAATATCAACTTCGATGTGACGTACAACTGACAGCTGTCAGTTACATAAGGAGTTGCTCATGGCGCCGAAAGCGCATGTGTTTAAAACGTTCGTTATCGGCGCCCTCTTCCTGAGTTTGTTCTCTTCGGTAGTCAATGCGGAAATAGTCATTCATGGCACTCGTGTGGTTTATCCGGCGAGTGCGCGTGATGTGACACTGAGAATGAATAATCCAGGCAGCATGCCGATATTGGTTCAGGCCTGGATTGATGATGGTGATGCCAGTAAGGCGCCGGAAGAAATGAAAGTGCCCTTTCAACTTACACCGGCACTCAGTCGCCTGGAGCCCAATGCCGCGGCGGTACTGCGTATTGGTTATTCGAAAGAACCGTTGCCCGCTGATCGTGAGTCACTGTACTGGCTGAACATTCTGGAAGTTCCGCCCCAACAGAAACAGGATGAAAACCGATTGGCCTTTACCTTCCGTCATCGGATCAAGTTGTTCTTTCGTCCTGCGGACTTGAAGGTCGATGTCAACTCGGCGGTGGAAAAACTCAGTTGGAAGTTTGAGCCCGCGGGAGTGGCCAAAGACCAGGCCGCAGGTCCGGTCATCCAGGTATCCAATCCAACGCCTTACTACCTGTCTTTCAGCAAGGTCGAGGTGCAAGTGCAAGGACGCACCGTCGACCTGGGGACCGGGATGGTCGCGCCTTTTGGTCGGGAGTCCTTCGCCTGGCCGGCAAGCGCTGAAAGAGCGCCACGCAATGCGGCTGTGCGCTTTGAAGTGGTCAATGACTTCGGTGGCCGGGTGCCGCTTGAAAAGAACCTTCTCTAGTTGCCCTGTTAATTCAACTCCGCTCTTGGCCCTGGTTATTGAACGCTGAGTGCATTGGTATCGATTATGTTCAGTGTGCAGCCCTTTTGGCTGGGTTTTCCTGTGCTTGCGCGAGTCTGTCCTGGCGATGCTCCGGCCCGGCTCTTGCGAGCACTGTCGGTGCTGGCCGGGCTGCTGGGGCTGGCGGCTCCTGTGGCTGCCCAGCCGACGACCGCTGATCAAGCCGTGCTATCGGAGGTGTCCGGCGACACGTCGCAGAACAGTCCGGTGTTCTTCGATACCCAGATGCTGTTCAAGGGGCCGGGAACCCTCATCGACACGCAGCGCTTCGAGCGCGCGGGTTACGTGGCGCCGGGCAAGTACCTGCTGGATGTGCGGGTCAGTGGCGCCTGGCGCGGGCTGATCGAGATCGAATTGCGCGAAAGCGCTGACCCCCAGGGCAGCCAGCCCTGCTACGACCGCGAGTTGCTCACGCAATTGGGCATCGACCTGCACAAAGCCGACGCCGCGTTGGCGCCTGCCAGCCATCCGCTGCAAGGCGATGGCCTGTTCTGCGGGGACCTTGCCAGTTACATCCCCCACGTCACCACCAGGGTCAACATGGCCGAACAGCAGCTTGAACTCTCGGTTCCACAGCTGTTCGTGCTGCCTGAAGTCGCCTCCAGCTATGTCGATCCGGCCAGTTGGGACTCGGGCATCAACGCTGCCCGGCTGAACTACAGCACCAACCTGTTCAGCACCCAGAGCCGTGGCCAGCGCAGTACCAACGGTTATGCCGGATTGAGCATGGGCCTGAACCTGGGAAACCTGCGCCTGCGTCACAGCGGCACCTTGTCCTGGTCGCCCGACAGCGGCAGCGATTATCAGCGGGGCTATATCTACGGCCAGACCGACCTGACCGACTGGCGTTCGCAATTACTGGTGGGGGAGAGCGTGACCGATTCCGAGCTGTTCGATTCGGTGTCGTTTCGCGGGGTCAAGTTGTTCAGCGATGAACGCATGCTGCCCACCACTCAGCGCTATTTCGCCCCGGTGGTGCGCGGTACGGCCAATACCAACGCCAAGGTCACGGTGCAGCAGCGTGGTTACCTGGTGTATGAAACCACCGTTGCCCCAGGCCCCTTCGAGATTGCCGACCTGCAGGCCGCCAGCTTTGGCGGTGACCTGGAGGTGACGGTCACCGAGGCCGATGGCCGTACCCAGCGTTTTACCGTGCCCTTTGCCACCATGGCCCGCCACCTGCGTCCCGGCGTCACCCGCTACAGCCTGACCGGCGGTCAAGTGATCAGGGCCGGAGGGCGTGGCCTGCACCAGTATGTGGCCCAGGGCACCCTGCAACGCGGGCTGGACAACCAGGTCACCGGTTATGCCGGTGCCTCGCTCACCGGCAGCTACATGGCCGGCCTGATCGGCGCGGCGCTGAACACCGAGCTCGGAGGTTTCGGTCTCGACCTGACCCAGTCCCGCAGCCAGGTGCCGCGCAATGGCAACCTGCAGGGCACCAGCCTGCGTCTTTCCTACAGCAAGAACCTGCATGACAGCGGCACCCAGTTCTCGTTGCTGGCCTATCGCTATTCCACCCGGGGCTACCTGAGCCTGCGGGACGCCATCGACCTTGAGGACTTCGTCAACCGAGGCGCGCGCTTCGAAGACTTCGCCCGGGTCCGCGATCGGCTGGATGTGACGATCAACCAGCGGGTGGATGGCCTCGGCGGTGACTTTTACCTCAACGGCTCCTCCCTCAACTACTGGAACAGCCGCGGTCAGGCCCGCAACTACGCCATGGGCTACAACCATCAGTGGCGCGGCCTCAGCTATGCCCTAAGCGTCCAGCGTACCCAGGGTTCGAGCCAGTTCTCGGGGCGTCGCACCCGCAGTGAGAACACCTTGTGGAGCCTCAGTCTGTCGCTGCCCCTGGGGGGCGTCGCCGGGCGTTCCACCCTGGCCAATGCCTTTGCCAGTCACGACCGGAATTCCGGTGCCCGTTACTCCAGCGGCATTTCCGGTTCACTGGGCGAGCACGACACGGCGTCCTATGGCGTCTCGGTGTCCCATGATGCCCAGCCGCGGGAAACCTCGACCAACGCCAACCTGAGCTACTACCTGCCGCAGGTGACCCTGAGTTCGAGCCTGTCCCAGGGGCGTGACTATCGGGCCCAGTCGCTGGGTGCCTCCGGCGGCATGCTCCTGCATTCCGGGGGCCTGACCCTGTCCCAGACCCTGAGTGAAACCGCAGCCCTGGTGCATGCCCCCCATGCCAGGGGCGCCAGTGTCGGCTACGCCGGTACGCAGGTGGACGGACAAGGTTATGCGGTGCTGCCGAGCCTGGCGCCCTATCAGCTCAATACCGTGGACCTGGACCCCAGCGGCATGGATGAGGATGTCGAGCTGCAGGTCAGTTCGCGCAATGTCGCGCCCCGGGCGGGGGCCGTGGTCAGGCTGTCCTACCCGACCCGCAAGGCCCGGGCGTTTCTGATCGACAGCCGGCAGGCCGATGGTGCGCCGCTGCCCTTTGCCGCCAGTGCCCTGGACGCCGACAGCGGCGAGGAGCTGGGGGCGGTGGGGCAGGGCAGTCGCCTGGTGCTGCGCAGTGAGAAGGACCGGGGCCGCATCCGTGTGCAGTGGGGCGAAGGACCTGGCGAGCAGTGCCTGATCGACTATGTATTGCCGGCGCCCGCGGCGCAGCCGGGCAACGATTCGCTTCTGCTCGACTTGCCGTGTCACCGCTGGGCGCAGCAGAGCGCCATCACCACGGAGCCTGCATCTTGAGTAGCAGTCTTGCTTGTGTGGTGCGTTGCGTGTGCCTGTTGGCGGCGGTGCTGCTGTTCAGCCAGGGCGTGCGCGCCGATCTGTCGATTGTCGGCACGCGCTTTATCTATCCCCAGGGGCTGGCGGCCTTGAGCATCCGGGTCGGCAATCTCGGGACGGCGCCGCTGCTGCTGCAGACCTGGCTGGACAAGGGCGATGCCTCGGTCGATCCGAGCCGGCTGGCGGTGCCATTCGTGCTTTCGCCCCCGCTTTCGCGGCTTGATCCGCAGCAGAGCTCCGTCCTGTCGCTGCGTTACAGCGGTGAACCGCTGCCTGTCGATCGCGAGTCGGTGTTCTGGCTCAACTTTCTGGAAGTGCCGTCCCTGCGGCCTTTGAGCAGCAACCAGCTGAGCCTGAGTTACCGCCTGCGCATGAAGCTGCTGTATCGCCCCAAGGGCCTGCCGGGTCGCGCCGACGAGGCGGCGCGCCAGCTGCGCTGGAGCCTGCAGAAGGCAGAGCAGGCGGCAGGGGCTGCGGCGCTCAGCGTGAGCAATCCGACGCCGTACTACGTGTCCCTGGCTCGGGTGGATGTGGGCGACCCGCGTCAACCCATGACTGTGCAGGGCATCACCGTCGAGCCGTTCGGCTCGGCGCGCCTGCCGTTGTCCGCCGCGTCGGTGTTGAGCGGCGGCGCGGCGGAAATTCGATACCAAGTGGTTTTAGACAGCGGGGAGACGCTGAGTGGAAGTGTGCAAATACACCTGTAGTGGTGCGGCAGCCGGGCTGCCGGCCGGTGGATGCAAAGAGCGAGATGCGGAGCGGTTGCGAGTGCTGTCGGCGCTGCGACCGGGGATGTTGCTGGCGCTGTTGCTGCCCGTGCTGGCGCAGGCCCAGATGCGGGTCCAGGTGCCCAGCGCCGGACAGGCCATACGGGATATCGAAGCCACCCAGCCAGCGCTGCCGCGGCCCTCCGATGAGGTGCAACTGGATGTGCCCAAGGCCGAGCGTTCGACGCCGGCCCCGGACACTTCGGGTGTGCGCTTGCAGGTCAAGGCCTTCGTCATCGAGGGCAATCAGGTGTTCAGCGATCAGGACCTGCAGCCGCTGCTGGACGATTTGCGCGGTCAAGAACTGGACCTGGGCGGTTTGCGTGACGCAGCGCAGCGCATCACCGCCCATTACCAGCAACAGGGCTATCTGCTGGCCCGGGCCTTCTTGCCGGCCCAGGAAGTCGATGGCGGCGTGGTGCGCATCGAGGTCATGGAAGGTCGCTATGGCCGGGTCGAGCTGAGCAACCAGTCCCGTGCCCGGGATGGCGTACTGCGTGGGCCGCTGGCCGCACTGGACGATGGCGCGGCGGTCAACAGCGCGGACCTTGAGCGCAGCCTGCTGCTGCTTAACGATCTGCCCGGGGTCCGGGTCAAGGGCACGTTGCGTGCGGGACAGGCCCCCGGCACCAGCGATCTGCTGGTGGAGGCACAGCCCGCTCCCTGGGCCAGTGGCAGCCTGGAGGCCGACAACTTCGGCGGCTACCACACCGGCGAGTTCCGCCTGGGGGGCAGCTTCAACCTCAACAACCCCCTGGGCCTGGGGGACCAGATCAACTTGCGCCTGCTGGGCAGCGATCGGGACCAGCGCTACTGGCGCGGCGCCTATCAACTGCCCGTGGGGCCCTGGTCGACCCGGGTCGGTGCGGCCTATTCGCACATGAGCTACGAGCTCAACAGAAAACGCGTGAAGAAGCTGGAGATGAACGGCCAGGCCAGTGTCCAGAGTGTCTTCCTCGCCCAGCCGATTCTGCGGGGACGGACCTTCGACCTGAGTGCGCAACTGCAGTACGAGAACAAGCAGCTGCGCGATGACATCGACCTGTTCGAGCTGAGCAAGCGCAAGCACATCGAGTTGTGGACCCTGAGCCTGGGCGGCAACCGCCAGGACCGGTTTCTCGGCGGTGGCTACAACCAGTTCAGCCTGTCCTACGGCTCGGGTCGCCTGACCTTCGATGACGCCTTTGAGCAGCGCCTGGATCGCTATACCGCCGCCACCGGCGGCGGCTTTGCCAAGACCAACCTGCAGGTTGCGCGCCTGCAGCGCCTGGGCGACCGCTTCCAGCTCTATGCCCAGGTCAATGCCCAGTGGACCTCGGCCAACCTCGACAGCTCGGAAAAGATGGGGCTGGGCGGCCCCTATGGGGTGCGCGCCTATCCCCTGAGCGCCGGCATTGGCGACCAGGGCTGGCAGGCCGGCCTGGAGCTGGGCTACGCCCTGGCACCCGGCTGGCAATTGAGCCTGTTTGCCGACAAGGGCTACGTGCAGGTCAACCGCCTGCCCTGGACAAACGAGATCAACACCCAGCGCCTGCAATCGGCGGGCCTGGGGGCGCGTTGGAGCGGCGAGCGGCGGCAACTCAACCTGAGCAGTGCCTGGCCTCTGGATAACCAGAAGGCCGGGGACGGTCCCGAGCGCACCCCGCGGATCTGGGTGAACGCGACACAGTTTTTCTGAAGGCCTGCGTGTGCTTTGGAAGTAGTGCCGTTCTGCGAAAAACAGCAGGGCGTTTAAACGTCAATAAGGAGTCATTGTGAACAAGATTTATGCGTTGGTATGGAACCAGGCCCAAGGTCGCTGGAGCGTAACCTGCGAGGGCGCGCGGCGCCGGCGTCGCAGTGGTGGGCGCAAGGGGTTGCTGGTGATGGCAGCCGGCTTGCTGGCCCTGGGAGGACTGACGCCGGCAATGGCGCTGCCCGAAGGCGGCACGCTGGTTTCCGGCAGTGCCAATTACGACGTCAATGGCAACAACCTGGTGATCAATCAAAAGACCGACAAGCTGGTCACCAATTGGAACGAGTTCAACATCGCCGCCAATCAATCGGTGACCTTCAACCAGCCGGGACGCGAGTCCATCGCCCTGAACCGGGTGACCGGCTTCAAGGCCAGCAACATTCAGGGCGCGCTGAACGCCAACGGCCAGGTGTTTCTGATCAACCCCAACGGGGTGTTGATCGGCCAGGGCGCCCAGGTCAACGTCGGCGGCCTGGTGGCCTCGACCCGTGGCATCAGTGACGATGACTTCAATAACGGTCGCTACCAGTTCACCGGAAAGTCGGCGGTCGAAGTGATCAACGACGGCAAGATCACTGCTGCCGATGGCGGCTACGTGGCGCTGCTGGGCGCGCGGGTGCGCAACAACGGCGAAATCGTCGCCAATCAGGGCGCTGTGGCCCTGGGGGCCGGCAACGACTTCACACTGAGCCTGGGTAACGACAATCTGATCAGCTTGCAGATCAACGGTGCCGCCGCGGATGCGTTGGCGCAGAACACGTCGTTGCTCAAGGCCGATGGCGGCCAGGTGCTGATGCTGGCCAAGAACTCCAATGCGCTGACTCAGGCGGTGGTCAACAACCAGGGCGTGATCGAGGCCAATACCCTGTCCAACAAGGATGGACGCATCGTTCTGGATGGCGGCGAGCGTGGCGTGGTCAATGTGGGGGGCAAATTGACGGCCAGCGCCTTAACCACCGACGGCAACGGCGGTACGGTTCAAACCTCGGGCGCAGTCACTCGGGTCGAGCTCAATGCCGAGGTCGATACCCGCTCCAGGAGCGGTCGCACCGGCACCTGGGTCATCGAGTCCAATGAGGTCAAGGTGGGTTCCACGGGCGTGTCCGGCAACCCGACCCTGGTCGAAAGCACGCTCTCCCAGAACCTGAACAACACCAACGTTGATCTGCGCAGCCGCAATGGCGATGTGGCGGTGGACGCTGCGGTCGAGTGGAAAAGCGGCAACCAACTGACCCTGAGCGCCGCCAAGGACGTCAAGGTCAATCAACGGATCAAGGCCACGGGCGCCAACTCGCGTCTGGAACTGAACGCCGCCAAGTCGGTCCGGCTCGACAGTCACGTGAGCCTCACCGGCACCAGCAACAGTCTGGGGGTCAATCATGGCGAGCAACTGATCGTGGGCGACAAGGGACTGGTGACCTTGTCCGGAGGCGACGCCGGGTTTGACGCCAATGGCAAGCAGCACAAAGTGATCCAGAACAGCCAGCAGTTGCAGGCCATCGGCAACAAGCTCGATGACCACTATGTGCTGGGCAATCAGATCAAGGGCTCGGGGAGCATCAACTCGATTGGCGGCGACCAGGTGTTCACCGGTTCCTTGAACGGTCTGGGCAATACCATCAGTGGCTTCACCATCAACAGCTCGGGCCTGTATGCCGGATTGTTCGGCCAGTCCTCCGGCAGCATCAGCGATCTGAAGCTGGCCTCGATCACCGTCAACGGACAAAACAGCCGCAACGGCTTCAGTGAAATTGGCGGTCTGGTGGGGCGCAACAGCGGCAGCATCGAACGGGTCAGTGCCAGCGATATGCAGGTCTCCGCCAATAGCGACCAGCGCAACAAGGTCGGCGGCCTGGTGGGGGTCAACTACGGTGGGTCGATCAAGGACTCTTCGATAGCGGGTTCGCTGTACGGCGGCGCCCATACCACGGCCATCGGCGGCGTGGCCGGGGAAAACCGCTTCGGCAGTGTCAGGGCCGGTCTCATCAGCGGCAGTTCCAGTCATGTCGATATCACCACCAAGATGTTCAAACAGGCCATGGGCGGCGCCGGAGGACTGGTTGGGGTCAACAAGGGCGCCGTGATTGCCGACTCGTCGAGCAAGGGCACCATCGGTACTTACAATCCGCTCTACAAGGGACTGAACCTGGGCGGGCTGGTGGGTAATAACCAGGACGGCACCATTACCGGCTCCCGTTCCTCGATGACCGTGTACGGCGCGCTGGGTAGTCATATTGGCGGCCTGGTCGGGTTCAACCGCTCAGGCATCATCCGCGGGTCCAGTGCCAGCGGTAACGTCTACGGAGTGGGCAGCGAGGCCGCTGGGGGGCTGATCGGCTCGCAGCAGAACCAGAGCGTGGTCAGCAACGTCCAGGCCACCGGGAATGTCATTGACCTGGCCGGCATGAATCTGGGCGGGCTGGTTGGAAAAAGTGACGACAGCACCATCAGCGGCTACATCGAGGCCAAGGGACAGGTCAAGGGAGGGGCGAAGGCCAACGTCGGCGGTCTGGTCGGCAGCAACATTGGTGGCCTGATCTACGATGCCAAGGCGCTGGGCGCGGTGGAGGGCTATGCCAGCAGTAATATTGGCGGGCTGGTGGGCTACAACGATGGCGACCTGGTCTCGGTCGAGGCCCATGGCAAGGTATTTGGCGATACCTACAGCTCGGTGGGCGGACTGGTGGGCTTCAACTCCAACTACTCCAACCACGTCATCGAGCGTGCCGTGGCGACTGGCAATGTCCATGGAACCTGGCACAGCAAGGTCGGGGGCCTGGTCGGCGATAACCAGTCGCGGATCGTCAACTCCGAGTCCCGTGGCCGCGTCAGTGGCGGCTGGCGTACCACCCTGGGTGGGCTGGTGGGCGTGAACGAGGGGCAGATCCAAGGCTCGAAATCCACCGGCAAGGTCGATACCGTCTGGGCCTACTTCCAGACGTATGGTGACCAGATCGGCATCAACCACGGCTCCTACTCGTCGGCCCGGGTGTCCAGTGGCCTGATGGACTAAGGCGCGTCGGCAAGACCTCGGCCCGGCTGCCAGGGACTGTCCCTGGCACGCCGGGCACTTGCAACCTGTTCACTATCGATTGACCGGCTCCCGGGGCGCCGCAGCGTGCACCCGGGGCCGGCTTGGAAAAGGAGGCAATGACCGATGAGAGATCCATGGCTCAGGCTCCTCAGCGATGGACGACGGCCCGGTCTATTGATGCGCGCGATCATCTTGATGCTGTTGTGCGTGCAAGGGGGCGCACCGGTGTACGCGGCTATCGAGGGCAAGGCCAAGGGGTGCGTGTTCAGTAGTTATGGCAGCACTTCCCAGGACTGGTTGGAAATCACGCCATTGACCCGGAGCACGCCGGTGGGTTCGGTATTGCAGCAGCGTCACGTGAACCCGGTGATCGAATACACCACCGAGGAATCTGCTACCCAGGAGCAGCATGAGTTGGTGTCCGCCGCGCATTTGCCCGGGGTGAGATTTCCCGACGGCATCATTCCGACCAATATCGATGGCATCAGCTTCCAGGTGACGGCCTATCCTACCGGCGCGGGCCCTCATGTCCTCACGGGCAATTTCTATCCCCGGGTACTGGAAAAGTACGGCGTGGAGCACGCAAACGCCGCGTTGAAAAAGGTAGTCACGGCCTACGTGTATTCGCTGATCCTGACCCGACCCGCTGACGAGTTGCCCAAGGGTGCGCTGGTGGTCAACAGCTTGAGCGGTGCCCAGGTGGCGCTATACGCGCTGGATCTGGACCAGGGGGTGGTGACGGTCGGGCAACATTTGCAGGAGCTGCCGCAACACGACAATAGAGAGCGGTGTTCGAAACAACTGCTGCTCAACGAGCACGACCTGCTTGGTTCCGAAGGCGTCAAGTTCACCGCCAAGTGCCAGGTGGTCACCCGCAACGTTACGCTGCGCCTGGGCAGTCCCTCGGCCCATGACTTTCCCACGCTGGGCTCGACCTCGCCGCCCTCGGCCGTGGCCAGGCTTGAGGTCAACGACTGCTCGTTCAACAGCCTGCCGAAGGTCTCGTTCAGCGCCGAACCCGCCTCGCGCTGCGACCCGACAGGGATCCTGGGGCTGACTCAATCGGCTCAGGATCAGGGGCGGTCCGTCGCCAAGGGCGTTGGTATCGTCATGTTCAACGAGCAGATTCCGCGTATTCATTGCAATGGCACCCCATATGCCATGGAGCGCCTGTTGGGCAGCGATAGCGCCAGCTTCAGCTTTCGCGCCCAGTACATTCGCACCGGTCCCATCACCGAGGGGGCAGCCAACAGCAGCGCCCAGTTCAACTTCACCTTCGACTGAAACACCGGCGCTGGCCACGGGTGTTTACCTGGACGCCAGCCCCCCGGCCTTTCTACACTGACCGCCGTCTGGGGACGGGGGCACACCGATGAATCGCAATGAACTGCGCAAGGCCGACATCAACCTGATGGTGGTGTTCGAGGCGTTGATGCTGGAACGCAATGTCACCCGGGTAGCGGAGAAGCTGTTTCTCGGCCAGCCCACCATCAGTTCCGCCCTCAACCGTTTGCGGGCGATGTTCAACGATCCGCTGTTCATCCGCGTCGGCCATCGCATGGAACCCACGGCGCGGGCCGAGCAGCTTATCCAGCACCTGTCGCCGGCCCTTGACGCGCTGTCCTCGGCCCTGAGCCTGACCCACGATTTCGATCCTGCCAGCAGCACCATGACCTTCCGTATCGGCCTGTCCGACGACGTCGAGTTCGGCTTGCTGCCGCCCTTGCTGCGAGCCCTGCGCCAGGAAGCACCGCAGGTGGTGGTCGTGGTGCAGCACGTGGACTACTGGCGGATTCCCGACCTGCTGGCGTCCGGCGATATCACCGTGGGCATCAGCCAGACCCGGGGCCTGCCGGCCAATGCCAAGCGCAAGCTGTTGCGGCACATTCAGCCCTGCTTGCTGCGGGCCGACGCCAGCGACACGCCGCTGACCCTCGATGAGTACTGCGCGCGGCCGCATGTGCTGGTGTCACACACCGCCAATGTCGCAGGCTTCGCCGATGAGTGGCTGGCGGAGATCGGCCGTACCCGCCAGGTCGTGCTGTCGGTGCCCCAGTACAGCTCGCTGCCGGCCCTGCTGGCCGGGACCAAGCTGATTGCCAGCCTGCCGGACTATGCCGCCGCCGCCATGGCCGCCTCGGGGCAACTGTACTGCGAGCCGTTTCCGTTCAAGACCCCAACCCTGGACCTGTCCATGGTCTGGCTCAGCCATGTCGACACCGACCCCGCCGAGCGCTGGCTGCGTTCACGGCTGGAAGCCTTCATGAGCGAGCGGGCGCCCCTCGCGAGCTAATCGTGTTTTGTAGCCGCTGCCGCAGGCTGCGATGGACCGCGCAGCGGGCCCGAAACCGGCCCATGCGGTCTGCCTGGCGGATCGGGGGGCGGCCTTGCCCGTCCTGCGGACTGGGTCGCAGCCTGCGGCAGCGGCTACAGCGGCGCAGTGAACGGAGGCCGCCCGCTTGGCATTGGCGCGGGCGGCTGCTTTGCTGTGTAGGTCTTCGGGTGAAACATTGATCGGTGGAGTGTGCCCATGAGTCGTTCCCGTTCCCTGTTGCGTGGGCGTGGCAGCCACGACAGCGGCAAGGTTGGCATGGTCGAGCTGTTCTTCGACCTGGTGTTCGTGTTCGCTGTGACCCAGTTGTCCCATTCCCTGCTGGCCCATCTGTCGCTGGGCGGGGCGCTGCAGGTGGCGTTGCTGATGGTGGCGGTGTGGTGGGTGTGGATCTTCACGTCGTGGATCACCAACTGGCTGGACCCGGAAACCCTGCCGATTCGCCTCGGGTTGTTCGTGCTGATGGTGGCGGGGTTGCTGCTGTCGTCGTCGATTCCCCAGGCCTTCGGTGAGCGCGGCCTGCTGTTCGCCGGTGCCTATGTGTTCATGCAGGTGGGCCGCACCGCCTATGCCCTTTGGGCAGTGCGCGGCGAGCCGGTGAACATGACCCGCAACTTCCAGCGCATCCTGTTGTGGCTGACGTTCTCGGGGGTTTTCTGGATCACCGGCGGCCTGCTGGAGGGCCCGCAGCGGCTGGCCTTGTGGGGGCTGGCCCTGGCTATCGAAGTGCTGTCGCCGTCGCTGTATTTCTGGGTGCCGGGGCTGGGGCGTTCGACCCTGGCCGACTGGGATGTGGAAGGCAATCACATGGCCGAACGCTGCGGCCTGTTCGTGATCATCGCCCTGGGAGAATCGCTGCTGGTGACCGGTGCCACCTTCGCCGAGCTGACCACCAGCGCCCAGGGTCTGCTGGGGTTCGTGGTGGCGGTGCTGGGCAGTATCGCCATGTGGTGGGTGTATTTCGACAGTGGCGCCGAGCGTGCCCACCACCGTATCGCTCATTCCGACGACCCGGGGCGTCAGGCGCGCATCGCCTACACCTATCTGCATCTGCTGATCGTGGCCGGGATCATTGTCAGTGCCGTGGCCGATGAGCTGGTGCTGATGCATCCGGAACACGCCAGCCAGGCCGGGGTGCTGGTGATAGTCGGTGGTCCCTGGCTGTTCCTCTTGGGCTGCGCCCTGTTCAAGTGGGTGATGAACGATCGGCCGTTACCGCCGCTGTCGCACCTGGCCGGGCTCGCGGTGCTGTTGCTGTTGTTGCCGGCCGCCTGGAATCAGCTGTTTTCCGCTCTGGCCCTGGGCAGCCTGACCACCTTGGTGATGGTGCTCGTGGCCGCCTGGGAAACCCTGGCCCTGCGCGAGCGGACAGCGACAGCGGGGCAATGAGGCCGGCGGATAATGCAGGCGCGGGGGCGGGGCTTGTGTAGTATGGAGCGCCTTTTCCCCCTGACAGACCAGGAGTTCTGCCATGCCGCACCTGCATATGGAATACACCGCCAACCTGCCCCAGCTGGACGTCGACAAGGCGCTGCTGCGGCTCAATCACGGGCTGGTGGCCTCCGGGCAGTTTGCCGATGAGTTCGATATCAAGAGCCGGGCAGTGAAGGTCGAGTCGTTCCGGGTTGGTACCGGTCTGGGGGAGCGGGCCTTTGTCCACGTCAAGTTGGCCCTGCTCAGCGGCCGCTCGCCGGAGATCAAGAAGCAATTGTCCGAGAGCCTGCTGGCCCTGCTGCAGGACCTGGCGCCCTGGCCGGCTGAGCTGGCGGTGCAGTTGTGCGTGGAGATCATCGACATCGACCGCGCGTCCTACAGCAAGGCGGCTGTCGGTCTCTGATGGGGGCTGGGCCTAAAGCAGGCCCGGTTCGGCGCAGACCTTGACCACTTGTTCGCGGAACCAGGTCTGCGCGCTGTCCTGATCGGTGTTCTGGTTCCATTGCATGTCCAGGGTGAACCCCGGCAGGCCGCTGGGGGCCTCGCAATGGTTGAACACCGCTTCGTTGGCCAGCAAGGCCTGGATGCGTCGGGGCAGGGTCAGGATGAAGTCGGTGCCGGTGATCATTTTCAGCGCTGCGCTGTAGCTGTTGGAGCGGGCGACGATTTGCCGCTTGTGCGCCTGGCGGGCCAGCCAGCCATCCACCATGTTGCTGTCCGACGTCCAGGGCGTAGGAAAAACGTGGCGCCGTTCGATGAACGATTGCAGGCTGAAACGCGGCTCCCTGGGCGGCGTGGCGCGCTTGTCGAAGACGCACACCAGGTCGTCCTCCAGCAGCATCTGCGACTTGAAGTCGGCATGGCTGCGATGGAAGTTCGGACCAAAGCAGATCACCAGGTCAATGCTGCCGTCACGCAGCTCCTCGGCAGGAATGTCGCTCTCAAGCTTCTGCACATTGACCGTCACCGGCAGGTCGGCGTAGTCGAACCCCTTGAGCAGGCGCGGCAGGATCAGCAGCTCGAAGTATTCCGGGGCGCAGAGGTTGAAGGTCACGGCCTGGCGGGTCGGATCGAAGGCCGGTACGCCGCTGTGGCACAGGTTGATGCTTTCCAGGATCTTCAGCACGTGGCTGTACATGCTGGTGGCCTTGTAGGTCGGGCGCATGCCGGTGCGGGTATTGATGAACAGCTCGTCCTCGAAGCCGTTGCGCAGTTTCTTCAGGCAGTAGCTGACAGTCGACTGACTGACGCACAGGGTTTCCGATACCCCGGTGACACTGCTTTGCTCGTACACCGCGATAAAGACCATCAGGTCCTGCATGTCGAGTTTTCTGAGCACGTTGCTGATGAGCATCTGTTCCATCCCGCTGAGCACCTGGCGCCGGTGGCGCACAAACCGGGTCGATGCTAGCGGAACGATCGTCCTAATCAAATGCCCGGTGTGGGGATTCGCGGACAGCATCCGGACATTAAATTCCGATAACACGACCTGCGCAGTTTCTCGCAGAATAATGTCCCCTGTCTCAGGGGCATTTCAGGCCATGGCCGCCCCGTGACGGCTGCCGCGCACCAGACCGAACATGCCCAGGGCCACCAGCAGAGCACCGAGCCCTTCTCCCAGGAGCGGACGCTGGCCCAGCCACAACCAGTGGAACAGGGTGAGGAACAGGGTGCTCAGGTAGATGTAGGAAATCACCGTGGACGGGGCGATGACGCCAATGGCCCGGTGCAACAACCAGAAGGTCGCCAGGGTGGCGAACAGGGCCAGGTACAGCAGCCACAGCAGGTCGTGGCTGCCGAGCAGGGCGGCGCTGCGCCAGCCGCCGCTGACCAGGCTGGCGGCAAACAGGAACAGCGCCCCGAAGAGCATGTTCCAGAACGTCATGGCGGCCGGGCTGCGGCCTTGCAGGCTGCGAGCCTTGAAGCGCTGGCTGAGGGGCGAATAGGCCGCCATGGCCAGGCAGCCCAGGGCATAGACCGCCATGGCATACAGGGAGGGCAACTGCCCCGGCGCGCCCCCCTTGAGCACCAACAGCAAGGCCCCGGCGCCGGCCACCAGCATCGGCAGCAGGCGGCGTTGCTGGCTGCCGCCGGGCAGCAGCCAGCCTTCGAACGCCAGGGTCAGCAGTGGCACCAGGGTGAACAGAGTCCCGGTGTTGACCGCCGAGGTGTAGCGCAGGGCTTCGAACAGCGAGCCAAAGTACAGCGCCAGCAGCAGGCCCAGTACCGCGTGGGCGCCCAATCCGGCCCGGGTCGGCGCCGCAGCGCCCTTAAACCACAGCAGGGGCACGAACATCAGTGCCGAGAACAACAGGCGCAGGGCGGTCAGCAGCACCGGATCGATGGCCTGGCTGACCTGGGCGGCCGCGAAGAACGAAGCGGCGATCAGCGCTGCCCAGAGCAGCATGCCGAGGTTGGCTTGGGTGAAACTCACAGGGTTCATGCAGGCCTCCCGGGCCGATGCTCAGCGGATGTGCCGGGCGTAATGCCGAGGGTCGAAGCGCAGCACCATGAGGATCATCACCCCCATCACTGCCGTCAGTGACCACCAGGCCCATTCGAAACTGCCCAACTGGTCGCGGATCATCCCCGCCAGCAGCGGTGACAGGCCGGCGATCAGGTAACCGATACCCTGCACGAACGCGGTCAGGCCGCCGGCCCGGCGCGGGTCGGGCAAGTGGTCCAGGGACACGATCAGGCTCATGGGAAACAGTCCGCCAATGCCCAGGCCCAGCAGGCACGGCCAGAGCAGGCTCAGGTGTTGCGGGCTGAGGATCAGGCCGCAAAAGCCGGCGATGATCAGCACCAGCAGGGCCACCAGCACTCGGCGCCGATCCTGGCTGCGGTTGGCGATGGCCGGGGTGACCAGCCCGGAAATCACTTCCATGGCGGTGAGAAAGCCCAGCAGCAGGCCGGCGTTCTGTTCGCTCCAGCCGTTCTCCACGTAGTAGGGCGCCAGCCACGCCAGCACGCAGGTGTAGGACGCGGTGCCAAGACCGAAGAACACCGCCAGCAGCCAGGCCCGGCGATTGCCGCTGAAGGACTCACGCCTGCCGCCGGCGGCCGGCAGGCTGGGCAGTGAACGGCGCTGGGCGGACCAGAACACCAGGGCCAGCAGGGCCAGGCCGGCCCAGATCGCCAGGGCCAGGCGCCAACTGCCGCTGTGGTTCATCACTAGTGGGGCGAAGGACGCCGCGATGGCCGCGCCGCCCATGATCGAGGTGACATACAGGCCCATGAACAGCGAGACGTTATCGGCAAAACGCGACTTGATCAGGGCCGGCATCAGCGCCTGGATCAGGGCGATGCCGACACCGGCCAGCACGGCGCTGAGAATCAGCTCCGCCGCCGAGTCCATGAACAACCGCGAGACCGTGGCCAGCCCGATGATCAGCAAGGACAGGACCACCGTGCGGTGTTCGCCCAGGCGCTGACTGATGGCCATGCCGAAGAACATCGCCAGGCCCATGGCCATGACCGGCAACATGGTCAGCAGCGACGCCAGGCTGAAACTCAGGGGGACATCGCCACGGATGCCCGACAGCAGAGGGCCGACGGCGGCCATCGACGGCCGCAGGTTGAGGGCCACCAGGACCACGCTGACCATCAGCCAGAGCGCAGGACGGGAACTTGCACGAACGTTTTCCATAACCAGACCTTCAAGGAACAGGGGCTGATTAGGCGGCGAGGGGGACAGTAGGGGCAAATCAGAAAGTCCGCAGTGTTATTTAAAAACTAAATATCACTGCGGACCTGTAACCGCTGCCATAGGCTGCGATTCGCTGCACAGGACGGGGCAAACCGGGCGCCGCGGTTTATCGGTAAGGCCCGGTGCCTCGTTGCGACCCGGCGCCGCCTGCAGCGGCGGCGACTAGGCAGGGTGGATCAGAACGGTTTGGTTGGCAGGTACTTGCCGTCCAGGGTGATTACCGCACGGGAACCACCTTCCGGGTCCTCGACTTTCTTGATGTCCAGCTTGAAGTTGATGGCGCTGATGATGCCGTCGCCGAACTGCTCGTGCACCAGGGCCTTGAGGGTCGAGCCGTAGACCTGGAGCATTTCATAGAAACGGTAGACGGTCGGGTCGGTGGGGATGCCGCCGGCGATGCTGCCCCGCAGGGGAATGCTCTGCAGCAGGCGGCTGGCGTCCTGGTCCAGGCCGAGTTTTTCGCATACCTGATCGGCAGCAGCAGCGGGCAGGGCATGCTGGCCCAGCAGAGCGGCGGTGACGAAGGCCAGGCTCAGCCCGGTACCGTCGGCAAGGTCCTGCCACGACAGGTTCTTGCGCGCCTTGGCGTCGATGATGGTGTCGGCCAGGGCCAGGCGTGGAGCTTGGGCGAATTGAGATTGCAGCATGGGTCTGTTCCTCTTGGGGGGATGAAAGGGGTTGTTCAGGCAGCGGTTGAAGCTTGGCTGGCCAGGGCGCAGGTCTGCGGGTGTTCGGTCAGGGAGACAAAGCGCTGGCTGGTGCCGTCGAGGGCGGCGATGGCGCCGCGCTCGATGTCATACACCCAGCCATGCAGGTTCAGCCGGCCCTGTTCCAGGGCCAGGGCCACCGAAGGATGAGTCTTGAGGTTCGCCAACTGGGCGATCACGTTGTCGCGCACCAGGGCGTCCAGGTGCTCGGCGGGGGAGGCATGCTGGCGGGCGGCGTTGATCACCTTGGCCGACTCGGCGTGGCGCAGCCAGTTGGCCACGGCGGGCAGGTGATCGAGGCATTTGCAGGTGGAGATGGCGGTCATTGCGCCGCAGTCGGAATGGCCGCAGATGACGATGTCACTCACCCCCAGCACCGCTACCGCGTATTCCACGGTGGCCGACACACCGCCGGGTTCCGGGCCGTAGCTGGGGACGATGTTGCCGGCGTTGCGAATCACGAACAGGTCGCCGGGCTCCTGCTGGGTCAGCAGCTCGGGAACGACCCGACTGTCGGAGCAGGTGACGAACAGGGTGCCGGGGCTCTGCTTGTTGGCCAACTGCCTGAACAGCTCGCTGCGTTGCACAAAGGCCTCGCGCTGGAACTTGAGGAAGCCGTCGATGATGTTCTGCATGGGAGTCTCCTTGCGTCGCTGATGGGGCAAGGATGGAAGTGTTCGGCTATAGCGTCCAAGACCGGTTTATTATGCTTTCCATAAGTCCTGCCTATAGTTGGAGCCGTCATGCTCTTGCGTCATATCCGTTACCTGCTGGCCGTGGCCGAGCATTGCAATTTCACCCGTGCCGCCGAGGCGCTGCATGTTTCCCAGCCGACCTTGTCGCAACAGATCAAACAGTTGGAGGAGTCCCTGGGCACGCCGTTGTTCGACCGCTCCGGACGCAGCGTGCGTCTCACCGATGCCGGTCAGGCCTATGTCGTCTATGCGCGCCGCGCCCTGCAGGACCTGCAGGCGGCCAAGCGGGCGATCCATGATGTGCAGGACCTGAGTCGCGGTTCACTGCGCCTGGCGCTGACCCCGACGTTCACTGCCTACCTCACCGGCCCCTTGCTCAGCCGCTTCAACCAGCAGTACCCGGGGATCGACCTGAGCCTTGAGGAAATGACCCAGGATCGCCTGGAAGCAGCCCTGGCCGAGGATCGCCTGGACCTGGGGATCGCCTTTGCCGGCGAGCACCTGGCGGACATCCACAGCCAGCCGCTGTTCACCGAAACCCTGAGCCTGATGGTCGGCCTGCACTATCCGCAGCAGGGCCAGCAACCCTTGAGTGCCTCGGCCCTGGCTCGTCATTCCCTGGTGCTGCTCAGCGCCGACTTTGCCACGCGCCAGCATATCGACCTGTATTGCCGGCAACAGGGCATTGCGCCGCGTATCTCCATCGAGGCCAATTCGGTGAGTGGGATTGTCGAGATCGTGCGGCGCGGGCCGTTGGCGACCCTGCTTCCGAGTGCCATCGCCCGCGAGCAGCCGGGCTTGCGGGCATTGGCCTTGCAATCACCCCCGGCGCCCCGCAGCGTGGTGCTGCTGGAACGTCGGGGCGCCTATCGCAGCGCCGCTTGCCAGGCCTTTCGGCAGATGCTGCTGGACCAGGACTACGGCGCCGCCAGCCACTGATTCACCACCTGCTCATAGGCGCCGGTGGCCTTGCTCAGGTGCAGCCACTGGTCGACATAGCTTTTCCAGGCCATGTCATCCCGAGGCAGGAGAAAGGCCTTCTCGCTGTATTGCAGGTAGCGCTCGGGGTTGACCGCGCACAGCCCCGGCTTGTGCTTCTGCTGGAAGCGCGCCTCCGAGGCGTCGGTGATCATCACGTCGGCCTGCTTGGTCAGCAACTGATCGAAGATTTTCACGTTGTCGGCGAACAGGATCAGCTCGGCCTTGGGCACATGGGCCCGGGCGAAGACTTCGTTGGTGCCACCCGGTGGTTCGATCAGGCGCACCGAGGGCTGGTTGATCTGCTCCAGGGTTGCATAGCGCTTGAGGTCCTGGCAGCGAACCAGGGGAATCTTGCCGTCAATCCCCAGGGGCTGGCTGAAGAAGGCTTTTTTCTGCCGCTCCAGAGAAACGGAAATACCCCCGACGGCGATATCGCATTGCTGGCTCTGGAAGTCCGCCATCAGGGTCTTCCAGGTGGTATTGATCCACTTCACCCGGACCCCGAGGCTTTTCGCCAGGGATTCGGCCATGTCGATGTCGATGCCCTCGTAGTGGCCATCGTCGCGCAGGTAGCTGTAGGGCTTGTAGTCGCCGGTGGTGCAGACCGTGAGGTGGCCACGTTCGAGCACCCGGTCCAGATGGGAGGTCGGGTCCTGGGCGAAGCTGAGGGCGGGGGCACTGAGGCCGAGCAGAGTGCAGAGCAAGAGGCGGGGCAGCATGGGTCGTTCCTTGAAGTGAAGGGCGGGACGCGGTGCCGAAGCATTATTGGCATCGGCCCTGGGTCGGGCAAGGGTGGCCTGGTGCCCCGCCTGGACAAAACCGCTCGAGGGCTTTCGACCTTTTTTTCACGAACGACTGGTTAACCTGTGGCTTCTGGATACCTACAAGAGTTCGCCAGTCATGTCGTCCCATCCCCCACCATCCATCGAGCTGGAGTTCGCCCGGCGCTATGATCAGGAGCACGCCCGGGTCTGCGGCGAGCCCCGGCCTGCCGGGCTTGCCGCGCGCCTGGCGCTGTGGCGCACGGTGCGCCTGGTACGCCATGCCCTGAAAGTGGCCGGCGAGCCGGGACTGATCCTGGATGTGGCCTGTGGTGCCGGGCGCTACTGGCCGGTGCTGGCCGAACATGGCAACCGGGTGATCCTGGCGTCGGACCCGTCTCAGGACATGCTCAATCATGCCCAGACCCATCACCCGGCCAGCCTGCTGCAACGGGTCAAGACCTTGCACAGCTCGGCGTTCGACATCGGTCTGTCGGCCAATGCGGTGGACAGCATCATCTGCATGCAACTGTTTGCCCATGTGACCCGCAGCGAGGATCGCCTGGCGTTGCTGCGGGAGTTTCATCGGGTCAGCCGTGATTCGGTGATCCTCGCGACCCGGGTCGAGCCGTTGTTCAAGCACCTGGCCACTGCGTGGGGAGAGTCCGCGGCGTCACTGGCGATCGGCAGGGGACAGTTGGAAGGCGAGTTCAAGCAGGCCGGTTTCGAGGTCGTGAGCCAGCAGGATTTTCTGCCCGGCTGCGGGGTGGCGCGGGTCTATGTCCTTAGAAAACCCAGCTAGGTTCTGCACGAAAACTGCCTGCGTTTCGACCATGCCGCGCACTGCGCGCCTTCGGTGCTACGTAGAAACAGGCTCGCAATGCTCATGTAGGCCCCTACACGCCGCTTGCTCGCCTATTTTTGCCTGGCCTGATCTTCACTCGGCGAGCTTTCGTACAGAACCCGATTGCGACTCTCGGACTATTCTTGCCGTCCGGCATAAGGTTTCGCACTTGCTCTTGTCGGGTGAATGCTCAGAAATCGCCGGAGGCGATATATACTGCGCGCCATTCTTCAAGGGAGAGCCGTGTGGCCATCGATATACACTGGATTCGCGACAACGATAGCCTCGGTCAGTTTTGCGCCGAGTGGCAGCAGTTGCCATTCGTCGCGCTCGATACCGAATTCATGCGGGTCGACACTTTCTATCCCATCGCCGCCCTGTTGCAGATCGGCGATGGGCAGCGCGCTTACCTGATTGATCCTTTGACCATCGACAACTGGAAGCCCCTGGCGGCCCTGCTGGAGAACCCGGCGGTGGTCAAGGTGGTGCATGCCTGCAGTGAGGACCTCGAAGTCCTGCTGCGCCTGACCGGCAGTCTGCCGGCGCCTTTGTTCGACACGCAACTGGCGGCTGCCTACCTGAACCTGGGCTTTTCCATGGGCTATTCGCGCCTGGTGCAGGAAGTCCTGGGCATCGAACTGCCCAAGGGCGAGACCCGCTCCGACTGGCTGCAGCGTCCGCTCTCGGAAACCCAGGTCAGTTACGCCGCCGAAGATGCCGTGCATCTGGCCCAGGTGTTCACCGAGCTGCGGCCGAAGCTGTCCGAGGACAAGTACCGCTGGGTGCTGGAAGACGGCGCCGAGCTGGTGGCCAACCTGCGCCGCGAAGTGGACCCCAACGAGGTTTATCGCGAGGCCAAGCTGGCCTGGAAACTCTCCCGTGCCCAGTTGGCGGTGCTGCGTGAGCTCTGTGCCTGGCGCGAGCGTGAAGCCCGTGCCCGGGACTTGCCGCGCAACCGCATCGTGCGTGAACACGCCCTCTGGCCCCTGGCCAAGACCCAGCCCGATACGCTGGCGGCGCTGGCCAAGATCGAAGACATGCACCCGCGTACCGTGCGTCAGGACGGCGAGTTTCTCCTCGACCTGATCAAGCGCACCGCGGCCCTTGGCCCGGATCAATGGCCGCCGGCCGTACCCGAGCCGTTGCCGATCGAAGCCGCGGCCCTGCTCAAGCGCCTCAAGGCAGTGGGGCAGGCCGAGGCCGAGCGTCTGGGCATCGCCCCGGAAGTCATGCTGCGCAAGAAAACCCTGGAGAGCCTGCTCAAGAGCGGCTACCCCAACGGGCCTTACCAATTGCCTGATTCGCTGCGTGGCTGGCGCCGCGAATTGATGGGCCAGGCGCTGCTGGACAGCCTGGCCACCGCCGGAGAACAGCCTTGAAACGTATCTGCTCCATCTATAAAAGCCCGCGCAAGAACGAGATGTACCTCTACGTCCTGAAAAGCGAGGCCCTGGAACGCGTGCCGGAAAACCTGCTGCTGGCTTTCGGCAAGCCGCAACATGCCTTCGACCTGGTACTGACCCCGGAGCGCAAGCTGTCCCGGGAGGACATCCACCAGGTGCTGGAGAACCTCGAAAAGCAGGGCTATCACTTGCAGATGCCGCCGGCGGAAGACGAGTACATCGAGCACTTGCCCGAAGAGTTGCTGCGCCGCAATGATCCGGTCTGACCTCTAGAGGCTCGGTCCCGAGCCGCTGTGAAATGCAATTGACTGACCTGGCCACCGCCTTGATCGATGGAGCAATGCTCCGTCGGCGGCGGCCTGCACCGTTTTTTAAGGTTTGAACCATGCGCGTTCTGATTGCCGAACACGATCACGCTGTTTATGCCCGCCTGTTGCGTCAGGCGGCTCCGGAGCTGGAAGTGCTGACCAGCGGCGATTCCGCCGAACTGTCGCGGCTGGCGGCCGATTGCCCGGTCTGGCTGGGCCAGCCGGACCTGCTGGCGACCCTGCTGCGTCAGGGCCATCAGCCCCAGTGGCTGCAATCCACCTGGGCCGGTATCACCCCGTTGCTGGCCGACGGTCTGCCCCGGCATTACCGCCTGACCCGGGCGGTGGGCATCTTCGGCCAGGTGATGGCCGAGTACGTGCTCACCTACATCCTCGGCCATGAGCGCGAAGTGCTGGCGCGGCTGGTCAGCCAGGTGGAGCGCAAGTGGGACAACCGCCTGGGCCAGAGCCTGGTGGGGCGCAAGGTGCTGATCGTCGGCACCGGCGACATCGGCCAGAGCGTGGCGCAATTTCTGCTGCCCTTTGGCGTGAAGCTGTACGGCATCGCCAGCCAGGCGCGGGAGCAGGCCCCCTTTATCGAAGTGGCTGGCCTGGAAGACCTGGGACGCTTGGTGGGGGAGGTGGATTATGTGGTCAATCTGCTGCCCAACACCCCAAGTACCCACGACCTGTATGACGCGGCGCTGTTCAAGCAATTCAAGTCCACGGGGCTGTTCATCAATGTGGGCCGGGGTGTTTCCGTGGTCGATGGCGACTTGGTGCAGGCCCTCAAGGATGGGCATCTGGCGGGGGCGGTGATTGATGTCTGCCGCCAGGAACCCTTGCCGCAACGGCATCCGTTCTGGACGGCCTGGGGCTTGCTGCTGACGGGCCACAGCTCGGCGCCGACCTCGCCGGAACTGATGGTGCAGTTGTTCGTCGACAACCTGCGGGCCTACCAGGCCAAGCAGGCCTTGCGCGGCGAAGTGGATTTCGCTCGCGGCTACTGAAACGTGCCTGATCGTAGGAGCGAGCTTGCTCGCCGAAGCCGCGCTTGCCAGGCAAGCGCGGCGGCCTTCAGGGCTTCGCGAGCCAGCTCGCTCCTACAGAGACGATCGCGGCTTTAGAGGCTGAAATCGCCTTCGGCCACGGTCTCGCTCAATGGACGGCGCGGGCTCGGCTCTTCACGGGCCTGCAGGTAGTCGGCCAGGGTCGACTTGTCTCCCAGCTTGCCCACCGCTATCGCTGCGTGCAGTGCATAGCCTTCGGGAATCTTCAGCTCCTTGCGGGTCAGTTCCTGGTCGAAGCCGGCCATGCCGTGGGTGTGCCAGCCGCTGAGGCTGGCCTGCAGTGCCAGGTGGCCCCAGGCCGAGCCGGTGTCGAAGGTGTGCCACAGGGCCGGGCTTTCTTCCGTGGCGCCGGGGGCGGTGAAGGTGGTCTTGGAAATCACGATCACCAGGGCCGAGGCATGTTGCGCCCAGCCACGGTTGAATTCGTTGAGCAGGCCGAGGAAACGCTCCCAGTTCGGCGTATCGCGTCGGGCATAGAGAAAGCGCCAGGGTTGCGAGTTGTAGGCCGAAGGCGCCCAGCGCGCGGCTTCGAAGAAGCTCAGCAGGGTTTCTTCAGGGATGGTTTCGCCAGTGAAGGCCCGTGGCGACCAGCGCTGAGTGAACTGCGGGTGGATGGCGTAATCGGCAACGCGAGGATTGGCGCTCATGGAAAAACTCCTGGCAGCAAGTGAGAAGGGTGGAATAAACCGGCAAGCGCAGATCAGCTGAGCGAAGGGGTATTCCTGACCCCGTGCGGTTTGCCGGGTGCAACGCGGTCGAGCGTTAATGGCACTCGGGCGCGGGGTGGTCCGAGGCGCAAAGCTACTGTGCGGGCCTGTTGCTGACAAGCCCCGGCCTACCGACAGTCGTAAGCGCTTGGCCCGCCGGGCCTTCGGCACTAGACTGGCGGCCTTTTCACCCTCGGATACTGATGCTTGAGCCATGGCCGCCAAAGTCGAACCTTTCTGGATACGCAAAACCCTCGAACAGCTCGACCAGGACGAATGGGAGTCGTTGTGCGATGGCTGCGGTCTGTGCTGCCTGCAAAAGCTTGAGGACGAGGACGACAACAGCGTCTATTACACGCGCATCGCCTGCAAACTGCTGGACCTGAAAACCTGCCAGTGCAGCGACTACCCCAATCGCCGGGCGTCGGTGCCCGACTGCATCCAACTGACCCCGGGCAAGGCCGACGAATTCAAGTGGCTGCCACCCACCTGCGGCTACCGCCTGGTGAGCGAAGGCAAGGACCTGCCGCTCTGGCACCACCTGGTGTGCGGCGATCGCGATGCGGTGCACCACGAACGTATTTCCCAGTCCGGGCGCATGCTGGCCGAAGGCAGCGTGGCGGAAGAGGACTGGGAGGATCATCTGATTTTCCGCGCCGGCTGAGGATTCGCCGCGTTGGCTGCAGAACCAGGTTACCCAGGAAAGGAGTGTGTATGAGGGTGGGGGCGAAACTGGCGCTGGCCGCTGCAATGCTGGCATTGAGCGTATCGGCCTTTGCGGCGAAGAAAGTCGATCTGGATTATCACGTGCGTTTCCTGCCCCAGAGCGATCAGGCCGAGGTGCGCCTGACCCTGGCCGAGGGCTCGGCCTTGCGCAGCCTGGACTTCGACCTGGGGCGTGACGGCGACTACAGCGACTTCAAGGCCGACGGCCAATGGCAGGCCGGGGCGGCGGATGCCGGTGGCCAGCGCGGTGTCTGGCGTCCGGCCAGCGGCAAGGCCAGCCTCAGCTACAGGGTGCGCCTGAGTCACAGCATCAAGAAGGGCATCTACGACAGCCGCAGCAGCGCCAACTGGGCGCTGTTGCGCGGCGAGACCCTGGTGCCCCCGGCCAGGCTTGATCAACAAGATGGCGTCGAACTGGTGGCGCGCCTGGACTTCGATTTGCCGGCCGGTTGGAAAAGCATCGAAACCGCCTGGCCGCGTATCGGCAAGAATCGCTTCCGCATCGACAATCCCTCGCGTCTGTTCGACCGTCCCGCGGGCTGGATGCTGGCCGGCAACCTGGGCAGCCGCCGTACGCGTCTGGGAGCAACCGAAGTCAGCGTGGTGTCGCCCCTGGGCCAGGGCATGCGCCGCATGGACGTGCTGACCCTGTTGACCTTTGTCTGGCCGCAAGTACAGGCGGTGTTCCCGCGTCAGCCCGGCAAGCTGTTGATCGTTGGTGCGGCCGATCCGATGTGGCGCGGCAGTCTGGCGGGGCGTGACTCGCTGTTCCTCCATAGCCGCCTGCCCCTGGTCAGCGAGAGCGGCAGCAGCCCGTTGTTGCGGGAACTGGTGCAGTCACTGTCGCGGATCAACGACAGCCAGGGCAGCGACTGGATCAGCGAGGGGCTGGCGCAGTACTACGGCATCGAACTGTTGCGCCGGGCCGGTGGCATCAGTGACGAGCGCTATCAGGTGCTGCACAAGCGCCTGGTCCGGGACAGTCACAAGGTCGACAGCCTGCGGGGCGAGCAGGTAGACAGTGCCACCGTGGCCAAGGCCGTGCTGCTGTTGCAGGAGCTGGATCGGGAAATCCGCCTCAAGACCCGCAACAAGCGTTCCCTGGACGACGTACTGCAAGCGGCGATGCGCCTGGAAAGCGTCAGCACCGCCGAGTTCATCCAGCTCAGTGAAAACGTGCTGGGCGAATCGTCCAAGGTCCTGGACACCAGCCTGCTGCATTGACCCTTGCCCGCGCAGGGGATCCGCAGGAACACCTTCGCCTCAAGCCTTGGGCGTCTTCACTTCATCATTGCTGGCCGCCTTGGCATGGCGGCTGGCCGCTTCGGCATTGGCCTTCAGAGTGCGCAGTTCTTCCCCGGCGCGCTCGATCTTGCTGCGCACGTTGTGCATGTCCTGGCGGCTCTTTTGCAGCAGGCTTTTCGCCGAGCTATGTCCGGTAATCCCCCGGGCCAGGGCCACGCCACCGATGGCGACTTGAATCAGGCCGAACACGCCGCCGCGGCGCAGGCCCTTGCCCATCATCACCACGCCACCGGCCAGGGAGCCGATGCGCTCCCAGCCCTGGACGTTCTGGGTCGGTTGGCTCGGCAAGGGTGTGGCTTCGATCGTTTGCAGCTGTTTGCGCTCGCTCATGCTCTGTCTCCAAGGGCGGTGTGGGATACAAAGCTGACTGCACCAGGGCGTCGCTGGTTCCCGGGGATTGATCGACGGGTTTTCAGTACTTCGGACCGGAGCGGGTGTTGTTGCCTTTGGCCAGGCGATCGTAGAGCACCACGTTGACCGTGGCCGCCAGGTTCATGCAGCCGGTGGTGGGGATGTAGACCACGTCTTCGCACCAGTCGCGGATCTCCTTGTCGAGGGAGCCGTCTTCCGGACCGAAGATGTACAGCGCACGGTCCGGGTGGGTGTATTCCGGCAGCGCACGGGCGCCTTCCACCAGTTCCACGGCCACCGGGATGCAGCCCAGGGGGAGGATTTTCTTCAGGTCGTCGATGCCGATCAGGGGAATGTCCTGGTGGACCTTCTTGGTGTCGGTGACGAAGTCGCGGGCACGTTCATAGCGCTTGCCGGTGTAGAACACCGAGGCGACGCCATAGCAGCCGGCGGCGCGCATCACCGAACCGACATTCTCCGGTGACTTGGGGTTATACAAACCGATGCAGCTGTACCTTTTGTTTGCCACGAGCGAGGAGCCTTGGGGGAAAAGAGCGCGATTATACGGGGATTGTGCGGGGTGTGGCGGGGTGCTCGGCGGTTCGCGGGCAAGCCGGGCGGCTGGCCCGCGAAAAGCTTACTCGTCGTCTTTCTTCATCAACCCGGCCAGGGCGGCAAACGGGTTGTGGGTCGCCTTGGCAATTTTCGGGGTGCTCAGGGAGCCTTCGCCGAAGTACTGCTGGTCGGTGTAGCGCGAGTGCTCGTTGTCATGGCAGTACAGGCACAAGAGTTCCCAGTTGGAACCGTCCTGGGGGTTGTTGTCGTGGTTGTGATCGCGGTGGTGCACGGTCAGCTCGCTCAGGCGCTTGCCGGAAAACTCCCGGGCGCAGCGGCCGCAGACGTGGGGGTACATCTTCAGCGCCTTGTCGCGGTAGCCCATTTCCCGGTCGCGCTGGGCGTCGGCAAGGATACGGTCCAGCTTGGCGGTGTTGGACGGGGGAGTGGACGAACTCATGGGTTCACCTTTGTAGAAGGACTAATGACGGTAATGGACAAAGTTTAGCTCAGGCCTTGAGCTTCTCGGCAATCCAGATGGTATGCCGGGTGCCGCGATTGCCGTGAGCGTACACCTGCACTTCCTCGGCCTTGAAGCCGGCCTTGCGCAGGCGCTCGGAGAACTTCTGGTCGGCGCTGGCCGACCACACCGCAAGAATGCCCTTGGGCCGCAGAGCGCGGGCACAGGCGGCCAGGCCGGCGCTGGAGTAGAGCCAACTGTTGGTTTTCTGGGTCAGGCCTTCGGGGCCGTTGTCGACGTCGAGCATGATCGCGTCGAAGCCCTGGGGCTCGGCCTGCAGGACCTTGGCCACGTCTTCCAGGCGGATCACCGTGCGCGGGTCCAGCAGCGGCCGGCCGGACTTTTCCCCGAGCGGGCCGCGGTTCCACTCCACTACCCCGGGCACCAGTTCGGCGACCACCACCTCGGCGCTCTGGCCCAGGTGCTTGAGGGCCGCGGCCAGGGTGAAGCCCATGCCCAGGCCGCCGATCAGCACCCGCGAGTTCGGGCGCCCGGCGACCTTGCTGCAGGGAATCTGCGCCAGGGCGTCCTCGGAGCCGTGCATGCGGGTGTTCATCAATTGGCCGCCGTCGCCGCCCTGGATCTTGATGACGAAATCCTCACCGTATTCGAACAGGCACAAGGCACCGCCGTTGTCGGGAATCGCAGTGGTGTCCAGCAGTACGAAACGTTTCATGGAGATCTCATTGAGGAAGGCAAAAGCTCCCGGTTGGGAGTAGCCTGACGCCAGACAATAGCAATGGAGCCATTGATGAAGCGCACTATTCTAACGGTGATTGCCCAAGCGGCGCTCGCCCTGACCGCCGCCCTGGCGCTCAGTGCTGGCCCGGCCCTGGCCGACGAGCCGCAAAGCGCCCCGGTGGTGACCCCGACGCCGACCCTCGGCACCCCGGGCACGGCCACCCCCACGCCTTATCCGCAAGTGACCCCACCCAGCACGCCGAAAACCGGCAGCAGTGGCAGTGCGCCCTTGCTGCCGCCCATCGACATGCCCAAGCCGCCCAAGGATCAGACCCTGCCGGGGCTGGAGCAGAACGACAACAAGGCCAAGGTGCAAGGAGCCTAGATCTGCTGTGCGAGCAACTGGCCGTCGGCCATGCGCAGGCGCTTGGACAGGGAAATAGCCAGGGCGCGGATGATCTTGGCGGCGATCTTCGGCGCATCGTTGAGCATCTTCTCCAGGGAGTCCTTGCCCAGGTTGAGCAACTGGCAATCACTGGCCGCCACGCAGGTGGCCGAGCGTCGCTCGCCATCGAGCACCGCCATTTCGCCAAAGGCCCGGCCGCTGCGCAGGGTGGCGATGGTCAGCGGCTGGCCGTCCAGGGTGCTCTTTTGCACGGCCACCTGGCCGCTGTGGATGATGCACATGAAACTGCCGGCATCGCCTTCACGAAAGATCGCTTCGCCTTCGGCGATGCTGCTGATGCTGAAATAGCCGGCCGCCGCGTTGAAGTCGGCGGGCTGCAGTTGGTCGAACAGGCCGCAGTCCATCAGCCAGTCGCGGATCTCGTTGTTCAGTAAGGTGGGTTCAGACATGGGATCAGGGTCTTTTTCTTGTGTCTGTTGCACGGGCGCAGGCCCGGTCCGGCGGTTGCCGGCGGCGGTCCAGGGTTAAGACAGGAGCGCCGCCGAGAGTTCCTCAGTCCAGGCCCAGAATGTTCAGGATAAAGGCATATTCGAGGGCTACGTCACGTAATCCCTGGTAACGGCCGCTCATGCCGCCATGACCGGCGCCCAGTTCGGTCTTGAGCAGCAGCAGGTTGTCGTCGGTCTTGGTGGCGCGCAGTTTGGCCACCCATTTGGCGGCTTCCCAGTACTGCACGCGACTGTCGTTGTAGCCGGCGATCACCAGGGTTGCCGGGTAGGCCTGGGCCCGGACATTCTCGTAGGGGGCGTAGGCCTTGATCCGCTCATAGACCTCAGGGTCCTCGGGATTGCCCCATTCGTCATACTCGGTGACGGTCAGTGGCAGTTCCGGGTCGAGCATGGTGTTGAGCACGTCGACGAAGGGTACTTCGGCGATGGCCGCCCGGAACAGTTCGGGTCGCTGGTTGAGCACGGCGCCGATCAACAGGCCGCCGGCACTGCCACCGCTGATGGCCAGTTGCTGGGCGCTGGTCAGGCCCTGGGCGATCAGGTGCTCGGCGCAGGCGATGAAGTCGCTGAAGGTGTTCTGTTTGTGTTCCTGCTTGCCGGCGCGATACCAGGCTTCCCCCAGCTCGCCACCGCCGCGCACATGGGCGATGGCAAAGGCCACGCCGCGATCGAGCAGGCTCAGGCGGGCATGGGAGAACCAGGGATCGAGGCTCTCGCCATAGGCGCCGTAGCCATACAGGTACAGCGGTGTCGGTTGGCCCAGGCACTCGCGCTTGACCACCAGGCTGATGGGCACCTGGGTACCGTCGGCCGCGGTGGCCCAGAGGCGCTGGCTGACGTAGGCATCGGCGTCGAAGGGGCCCAGCACCGGGGTTTCCTTGAGCACCTGCTGTTGACCGTCGGCCAGTTTCAGCTGGCGTACCTGGGCCGGGCGATTCAGCGCCTCGTAGCGCAGGCGGATGCGATCGCTGGAAAACTCCAGGCTGTTGTGCACGTGCAGGCTGTAGGCCGCGTCCGGCAGTTGCACGCGATACACGGGCAGGTCCTGGGGATGCACTTCGATGATTGGCAGGCCGCCTTCGCGCAGGCTCAGGGTCATGGCGCCGGCATTGAGGGTCACGCCGTCGAGCATCACCTCGGGGTTGTGCGGGACCAGCAGTTGCCAGTCGCTTTCCTCGGGGATAACGCCTTCGTCCGCAGCCTGGTAGAGGGCGAAGTTGATGCCCTCACGGTTGCTGCGGATGAACCAGGTCCACTGGCCGTCGAGTTGACCGTGATCGACATCGTATTCATGGCCTTCGACCCGTGGCGCCAGGCAGGTGAACGGCAACTGCGGCTGCGCGGCATCCAGGGCCCAGGTTTCGCCGGTGGTCTTGCTGCCCAGGGACAGCAGCAATTGGCGCTCGGAGCTTGAGCGGTAGCAGTGCAGGAAGAAGCGTCCGTCCGGCTCGTGGAACACTTCCTCGGCGGCTGTGCCGTCCAGGCGGTAGCGGAACAGTTTGTGCGGGCGGTGAGTGTCGTCCAGCTCGCCGAAGAACAGGGTCAGGCTGTCGTTGGCCCAGGTCATGCTGCCGTCGCAGTTGTCGAAGGACAGCTCGCTGACCTTGCCGTTGGACAGCTCCTTGATGAACAGGGTGTAGATTTCCTCGCCGGTGGTGTCGAGGCTGTAGGCCAGGCGCTGGTGGTCGGGGCTGATGCTGAAGGCACCGAGGGAGAAGAAGCCTCCGTTGGCCAGGGCATTGGGGTCCAGCAGCAGCTGTTCGCGGCTTTCGTCTACCGTCAGGCTGTCGTCCGCCGGGCGCGGGCAGCGGTAGTGCCGGGCGTATTCGTCACCGGCGGTGGTGCGGGTGTAATACAGGTACGGGCCCCAGGGCGAGGGCAGGGACAGGTCGGTCTCGAGGATCCGGCCCTTGATCTCCTGGAACAGTGTCTCGCGCAGGGGCGCCTGGTGGGCCAGCCGGGCTTCCTGGTAGCTGTTTTCAGCGTTCAGGTAGTCGAGCACCGCGTCGGTGTCGCGTTCCTGCAGCCAGGCATACGGGTCAGCGCCTTCGGCCTTGTGGGCAATCGGGGCGCTGCTGTCGTTGGCGGGTAGGGGCATGGGTGGCTCTCGAACGAAGACAAATGAGGGCTTGGCAGACGGCGGTGCAGCCTGACACGGGAAAAGTCGTTATCATAAGCGCCTCTTTGCCTGCCTTGCCATGGACACCATGACCGAGAACGACTATCTGATCGCCTGGGGCCTTTACGCCTTTGCCGCCTTGGGCTGCCTGCTGGTGTGGATGCGCCTGACCCGCTGGATGTGGCGCTGGCTGCGCGAGCCGCTGCGTGTACTGGTGGCGGTGCTGCTGTTCAGTCCCACCATCATCGACCCGGTCAAGGAAAAATTTGCCCCGGCGGTGGCTATCACTGCCCTGGATATGGCCTTCAAGGTCGGCAACAACGCCTGGCGCGCGGTGTCCGATCTGTTCATGTACGGCATGATCGCCTTTGGCGTGTACCTGCTGTTCGTGCTGATCCGCTGGCCCATCGAGCGTGCCGCCAATGAACGCCGCCAGCGCAATGAAGCGGCGCAAGCCGCGGCCAAGGCTGCCGAAGTCGAGGATGACCAGCCCTTTGGTGGCGCCGGCAATGACCGTTATGGTCGTCCGCCAGCTGCGGGCACCCCCCTGAACACGCGGGTCGAGCCGCGTCTGTAACCTGGCCCCGGCATTGCAGCGAGAGTCCGAGCATGTGTGAGTTATTGGGCATGAGCGCCAATGTACCGACCGATATCGTCTTCAGCTTTACCGGGCTGATGCAGCGCGGCGGCCGCACCGGCCCCCATCGCGACGGTTGGGGCATCGCCTTCTACGAGGGCCGCGGCCTGCGGCTGTTCCAGGATCCGGCGGCCAGCAGCGAGTCGGAAGTGGCCAACCTGGTGCAGCGCTACCCGATCAAGAGCGAAGTGGTCATCGGCCACATCCGCCAGGCCAACGTCGGCAAGGTCTGCCTGGCCAACACCCATCCCTTTGTCCGTGAACTCTGGGGCCGCAACTGGTGCTTCGCCCATAACGGCCAGTTGGCGGACTTCCAGCCCCAGACCAGCTTCTATCGTCCGGTGGGCGATACCGACAGCGAGGCGGCCTTCTGTGACTTGCTCAACCGGGTGCGCGAAGCCTTTCCCGAACCGGTGGAGGTCGAGCAACTGCTGTCGACCCTGATCCAGGCCTGTAGCGAATACCGCAGCAAGGGCGTGTTCAACGGCTTGCTCAGCGACGGTGACTGGCTGTTCTGCTTCTGCTCCACCAAGCTGGCGCAGATCACCCGGCGCGCGCCGTTCGGCCCGGCCCGGCTCAAGGATGTCGATGTGATTGTCGACTTCCAGGCGGAAACCACCCCCAACGACGTTGTGACGGTGATCGCCACCGAACCTCTGACCGAAAACGAAACCTGGACCCGCTATCAGCCGGGCCAATGGAGCCTGTGGCGGCGCGGTGAATGCGTCAGCCACGGCCAGACCGAATAAGGACATCTCTATGTTGCTCAGTTATCTGCGGCTGGTGTTGTTCGCCGCCGGCCTGTTGATCGGTGTGCAAGTGCCGGGTTTCATCAGCGACTACGCCAAGCGCGTGGAAGCCCACTTGATTGAGTCGCAGAACAGCCTGCGGGGCTTCCAGGGCACCGCGCAGCAGTTCTTCAAGGGCGATCTGAATGCGCTGGTGGCCCATTACCGGGCCAGCGAAGACCCGGTGTTTCGCAGCGATGCCGAAAGCTTGAGCGGTTTGCTCCATCGTCAGCTGGCCCTGGACAAGCAATACCAGGCGATGCAGGGCCCGTGGTACATCCGCCTGTTGCAAGTGGCCCTGGCAGCCGACCCGGATATCCGCAAGGAAACCTGGGACGGCTACAGCTACCAGATCCTGCTGACCCCGGAAGCGATGATCTGGGGCATGAGCGGCGCCATGCTGCTGTCCTTTGGACTGGAGTGCCTGTACCGCCTGATCGACTGGGTGGTCCTGGGCGGGCGGCGTTTGCGCCAGAGCCGTCCCATCGAAGAACGTGACCTCAAAGGCCTCTGACTGCCAGTAGGTGCCTTCACTCCACATCTGTAGGAGCCGGCTTGCCAGTGAAGGGGCCTGTAAGCCTGCGTCTGGCTACAGATCGCCTTCTCGCTGGCAAGCCAGCTCCTACGAGGGGGGGGATGGCGATGTTTACTGGGGGGCGATCAGTACCAGCTGATCCTCGCCGACCTTCTGCCCATAGCGCTGCACCACGCGCTGGCACAGCTCCACGATATCCTCCACCAGCTCCACGCCCACGCGCCACGACACCACCACCTGCAGGTTGGGCGGGCGCTGGTCGATGGCCAGCAGGGTCAGTTCGCCACGGGCCAGCTCTTCGCGGACCAGCACCGGCGGCAGGGCGCCAATCCCGAAGCCGTCCCTGAGCAGGCGGGTGATGGCCGACACCGAGTTGACGCAATTGAGCCGTGGCGCCGGCACCCCGTTGGCCTGCATCAGGCTCAGTACCTGCTGGTGGGGCAGGGAGTTCTTCGAATAGGTGATGATCCGCTCCCGGGCCAGCTCGGCGAGATTGGCGTAGTCGCGGTTGTAGATCGAGTTGCTGGCGGCAATCCAGCCCACCGGGTGGCTGGCCAGCTCCCGGCTGCGGATGCTTTCCTGGCGCAGCAAGTCGGTCTGCAGCACCAGGTCGAGAAAGCCTTTTTGCAGCTGGTCGCAGAGATTCAGCGAGGTGTCGGCCACCAGTTCGATTTCCACTTGCGGGTAGTGATCCATCATTTCCGCCACCAGGGGGCTGAGCCAGGTGTGGATCACCGTATCCATGACCCCGATGCGAATCCGCCCGACCTTGCTCGACGGCGCCTCGATGGACTGTTTCAGCACCTGCAGGGTGTCGAGCATCTGCTCGGCGTGCTCCAGCACCTTGAGCCCTTGCGGGGTCAGGCTGACGCCCCGCGAGTCCCGCAGGAACAGCTTCACCCCCAGTTCGCCTTCCAGCACCGCGATACGGCTGGAGATGGCCGCCTGGGTGGTGAAGAGTTTTTCCGCGGTCAGGCTGAAGCTCTTGAGCCGCGCCACCCAGACGAAGGTTTCGAGAAACTTGAGATTCATGGGATCAACTTTTCTTATGCCTTGGGGCGGTTTTTATTAGTTGGACGCAGGTTGTGCCTGAACCGAAGAATGGCCCGACCCACGATATGCGTCGTCGGGGCCCAGAACAATACCAACAACACTACCCTGGAGATCGCCATGAGTGCGCCCGAAACATTGGCCGCCAAGGCTCCGCGCCGCGCCGGCCCGTTTGACTGGTACCGGGACATCAACCAGCAGGAACGCCGGACATTCTGGAGCTGCAAGATAGGTTACGGCCTGGATGGCATGGACACCCAGATGCTCAGCTTCGTGATCCCGACCTTGATCGCGCTGTGGGGCATCACTTCCGCCGAAGCCGGCCTGATCCATACCAGTACCTTGCTGGCCTCCGCCCTGGGAGGCTGGATCGCCGGGATTCTTTCCGACCGCATCGGCCGGGTACGCACCCTGCAACTCACGGTGCTGTGGTTTGCCGTCTTCACCTTTCTCTGCGGTCTTGCGCAGAACTACGAACAGTTGCTGATCGCCCGCACCTTGATGGGGTTTGGATTCGGCGGCGAGTGGACCGCCGGGGCGGTGCTGATCGGTGAGGTGATCCGCGCCAAGAATCGCGGCAAGGCGGTGGGCATGGTGCAGTCCGGCTGGGCCCTGGGCTGGGGGCTGACGGCGCTGCTGTATGCGCTGCTGTTCTCCTTGCTGCCGCCGGAGGACGCCTGGCGCGGGCTGTTTCTGCTGGGCATCCTGCCGGCGATTTTCGTGATCTTCGTTCGTCGCCTGGTCAAGGACCCCGAGGTCTACCGGGCAACCAAGGCGCGTGAAGCGCCAAGCAACCCGGCGCGGTTCTACGAGATCTTCGCCCCGGGGATTCTCAGCACCACCCTGCGCGCCTCCTTGCTGGCGGCAGGGGCCCAGGGTGGTTACTACGCCATCACCTTCTGGCTGCCGACCTATCTGAAGACCGAGCGCGGCTTGAGCGTGCTCAGTACCGGCGGCTACCTGGCCATGGTGATCGCCGGCTCCTACGTGGGCTATGTGATCAGCGCCTACCTGACGGATATTCTCGGCCGCAAGAAGAACTTCGTGCTGTTCGCCGCCGGCTCTTTCACCATTGTCCTGCTCTATACGCAAATGCCGGTGAGCAATGCCGTGATGCTCTGGCTGGGCTTTCCCCTGGGCTTCTTCGCTTCAGGCATTTTCAGCGGCATGGGGGCGTTCCTCACTGAGCTGTTCCCCACCCGTATCCGCGGTTCCGGCCAGGGGTTCTGCTACAACAGCGGCCGGGCGCTGGCGGCGCTGTTCCCGCTGCTGATCGGCCTGCTGAGCCAGCATGTACCCCTGAGCGTGGCCATCGGCAGCTTTGCCGCGGTGTCCTACGGCGTGGTGGTGCTCGCGGCCCTGAGCCTGCCGGAAACCCGCGGCAAGGAACTTGAGGCGCGCTAACTGATAATCTGCGCGGACATTGCGCGACAGCCCTGCAGCTGACCCACAACAAGAACCACAGGAGCACTGACCATGAGCCGCCTGTTATTGAATTGCGACATCGGCGAGAGCTTTGGCAACTGGACCCTGGGCCTGGATGCCGAGGTGATGCCCTTTATCGACTGCGCCAACATTGCCTGCGGCTTCCATGCCGGCGACCCGGGCATCATGCGCAAGACCGTGGCCCTGGCCCTGGCCAACGGCGTGCGCATCGGTGCGCACCCGGCCTATCAGGATCTGGCCGGTTTCGGCCGCCGCTCCATGAGCTATTCGCCCGAGGAGATCCAGGATCTGCTGCATTATCAGATCGGTGCACTGGATGGCATCTGCCGAGCCCAGGGCGGGCGGGTCGAGTACGTCAAACCCCACGGCGCGATGTACAACGACATGATGGCCAAGCCTGCGCAATTGCGCGCGGTGATCGCGGCGGTGGCAGCGTACGATCCACAGTTGCCGCTGATGCTCATGGCCACCCGCGATAACAGCGCCGCACAGGCGCTGGGCGACGAATATGGCGTGACCCTGTGGTTCGAGGCCTTTGCCGACCGTGCCTACGACAATGCCGGGCACCTTGTTTCGCGACAGCTGCCAGGGGCAGTGCACCACGATTCGGCGACCATCATCGAACAGGCCCTGACCATTGCCCGTGGCGAGCCTTTGACCGCCAGCGACGGCAGCGCCTTGCAGTTGCACGCCAACACTCTGTGCGTGCATGGCGACAACGCCAGTTCGGTGGCGGCCGTGCAGCGCATTCGCGCGGCCCTGAACCAGCAGTCCGGCCTATGAAGCCACAGGTTGAAGTCGTCGCCATCGACTGCCTGATGGTGCGCCTGTTCGAAGTGATCGCCGAGGACAACATGCCCTGGATGCTGGCCGCCGCCCAAGGGCTGCGGCGGGCTTTTGGCGAGTCTCTGATCGACCTGGTGCCGTCCTATACCACGTTGATGGTGCATTACGACCTGCTGGCCCTGAGTCCGTCCGAGGCTCGGCAGCGGATCGCGGTCGCCTTGACCGATCTGGCGCCCAGTACCACTCAGGCCGGGCGCGAGCATGTGCTGCCGGTGTGGTACGACCTCAGTGTCGGGCCGGAACTGGCGCTGTTGTCCCGGCGCAGCGGGCTGTCGGTGGCCGAGGTGATCGAGCGTCACAGCCAGCGTGAATATCAAGTGTTCGCCCTGGGTTTCGCGCCCGGATTTGCCTTCATGGGGTTGGTGGAAGAGGCGCTGGCGGCGCCGCGGCTGAACACCCCGCGCAAGCGGGTGGCGGCAGGCAGTGTGGGGATCGCCGAACGGCAGACCGCCGCTTACCCGGTGGTATCGCCGGGGGGCTGGAACCTGATCGGCCGTACCCCGAGCCGCCTGTTCGATCGCGAGCGCGAAGGCTACAGCCTGATGCAGCCGGGGGACCGCGTGCGCTTTGCTGCCGTGGAGCGGGCCGAGTTCCTGCGCCTGGGGGGCGATGACACGCCGCTGGAGGTGCCGGCATGAGCCGCTTGATGATCGAGGCCAGCACCCCGCTGTGCCTGCTGCAGGATGCCGGGCGTTTTGGTGTGCGCCATTTGGGCGTGACCCAGGGTGGGGCGCTGGATTGGGTGTCGATGTCCTGGGCCAACTGGCTACTGGGCAATGCCCTGGATGCGCCGGTGCTGGAAATCACTCTGGGCGGTTTCACCCTGTTGGCCGAGGACTATTGCCTGCTGGCCCTGGCCGGTGCCGATCTGGGGGCATATGTCGATGAGCGGCCTTTGAGCCCGGGACGCAGTTTCATCCTGCAAAAGGGCCAGCGCCTGCGTTTTACTCAACCTTTCTTCGGCGCCCGGGCCTACCTGGCAGCCCCTGGCGGATTTGACGCGCCCAAGGTGCTGGGCAGTTGCGCCAGTGTGTTGCGCGAAGCCTTGGGCGGTCCGGATGGTTATGGCCGGGCCCTGAGCGAGGGCGGGGCCTTGAGTTACTCGGGGACTGGCGGTGCGCTCAGGAGCCTGTCGGCCGCGCAGTTGCCGGATTGGCAATGCGCAGCACCCCTGGAGGTGATTCTGGGCGCGCAGATCGGCCAGTTCAGCGGTTTGAGCCTGTTCGACGCCTTCAACAGCACCTGGACCCTGGACAGCCGTGCCGATCGCATGGGCGCGCGCTTGCTGGGGCCGACCTTGCAGTATCAGGGCCGGCCGATGATTTCCGAGGGCATTCCCCTGGGGGCGATCCAGGTGCCGCCGGACGGCCAGCCGATCATCCTGCTCAATGATCGGCAGACCATTGGCGGCTATCCGCGATTGGGGGCGTTGACCCCTTTGTCGCTGGCGCGGTTGGCGCAGTGTTTGCCGGGCAGCGAGGTGCGATTGACGCCGGTGGTGCAGGAAACGGCGCATCGGCAGCAGGTGGCATTCTTGCGCAGGTTTGGGTAATGGCTGAAGGCGGCCGCTTCGCGACCGTTCGCAGCCTGCGGCAGCGGCTACAGGGGGCTCTGTAGCCGCTGTCGAGCCATGGCGAGGCTGCGAAAAGGCCCGCAAGGCCGCGCTTACTTGGACAGGAAACGCATGCCTTCTTCCAGGCCACGCAAGGTCAGCGGGTACATCTGGTCTTCGATCAACTCGCGAACGATGTTGGTCGAAGCGGTGTAGCCCCAGGTGTCTTTCGGGTAGGGATTGATCCAGATGAGCTTCTTGTACTTCTCCATGAAGCGCTGCATCCACACATAGCCGGCTTCCTCGTTCCAGTGTTCGACGCTGCCGCCGGCCTGGGTGATTTCATAGGGCGCCATGGCGGCGTCACCGACGAAGATCACTTTGTAGTCGGCGCCGTACTTGTGCAGCAGGTCCTGGGTCGAGGTGCGTTCCGAGCCGCGGCGCAGGTTGTTCTTCCACACCGATTCATAGATGAAGTTGTGGAAGTAGTAGTACTCCAGGTGCTTGAACTCGGTCTTGCAGGCCGAGAACAGTTCCTCGCAGATCTTCACGTGGGCATCCATGGAGCCGCCGATATCGAACAGCAACAGCAGCTTGATGCTGTTGCGTCGCTCCGGGCGCATCTGGATGTTCAGCAGTCCGGCATCACGGGCGGTGTGGTCGATGGTGCCGTCGATGTCCAGCTCCTCCGCCGCACCCTGGCGCGCGAACTTGCGCAGCCGGCGCAGGGCCACCTTGATGTTGCGGGTGCCCAGTTCCACCGAGTCGTCGAGGTTCTTGTATTCGCGCTGGTCCCAGACTTTCACCGCCTTGCCCTGGCGCTTGCCGGCGTCGCCGACGCGGATGCCTTCCGGGTTGAAACCGCCGGAGCCGAAGGGGCTGGTGCCGCCGGTGCCGATCCACTTGTTGCCGCCGGCGTGGCGTTCCTTCTGTTCTTCCAGGCGCTTCTTGAACTCTTCGATGAGTTTGTCCAGGCCGCCCAGGGACTGGATCTGCGCCCGTTCCTCATCGCTCAGCGAGCGCTCGAATTCCTTGCGCAGCCAATCCTCGGGGATCAGCGCCTGCAGGTGGTCATCGAGCTTTTCCAGGCCGTTGAAGTAGGCGCCGAAGGCTCGGTCGAACTTGTCGAAATGCCGTTCGTCCTTCACCAGGATTGCCCGGGCGAGGTAGTAGAACTCGTCCATGTCGGCGAAGGTCACGCGCTGCTTGAGCGCGTTGATCAGGTCCAGCAGCTCGCGTACCGACACCGGTACCTTGGCCGCGCGCATTTCATTGAACAGGTTGAGCAGCATGACTATCGCTCTCTAATGATCTAGGGGTCTGTTCAGAAGCTCGCCAAGCGGCGATCAGGCAAGGCAGAAACAGGTGAGGAGGCGGAGTTTAGCGAGCTAAATGAGCATTCCGAACCGATTTCTAACGCAGCATGATCGACGCGCAGGCAGCTTCTGGGCAGAGCCTAACGACTACCGCGACGGCTCATGAAGGCCAGGCGTTCCAGCAACTGCACGTCCTGCTCGTTCTTCACCAGGGCGCCGGCCAGGGGCGGGATGGCCTTGGTCGGATCGCGTTCGCGCAGCACCGCTTCGCCGATGTTGTCGGCCATCAACAGCTTGAGCCAGTCCACCAGCTCCGAGGTCGAGGGCTTCTTCTTCAGGCCCGGCACCTTGCGCACATCGAAGAATACGTCCAGGGCTTCGCTGACCAGGTCTTTCTTGATGTCCGGGTAGTGCACGTCGACGATCTTTTGCAGGGTGGTGCGGTCGGGGAAGGCGATGTAGTGGAAGAAGCAGCGACGCAGGAAGGCGTCCGGCAGCTCTTTCTCGTTGTTGGAGGTAATGATGATGATCGGCCGCTGCTTGGCCTTGATGGTCTCGTCGATTTCGTAGACGTAGAACTCCATCTTGTCGAGCTCTTGCAGCAGGTCGTTGGGGAACTCGATGTCGGCCTTGTCGATCTCGTCGATCAAGAGGATCACCCGCTCCTCGGATTCGAAGGCTTCCCAGAGCTTGCCCTTCTTCAGGTAGTTGCGGATGTCGTGGACCTTGTCCACACCCAGCTGGGAGTCGCGCAGGCGGCTGACCGCGTCGTACTCATACAGACCCTGGTGGGCCTTGGTGGTGGACTTGATGTGCCAGGTGATCAGCTTGGCGCCAAAGGATTCGGCCAGTTGCTCGGCGAGCATGGTCTTGCCGGTGCCGGGTTCGCCCTTGACCAGCAGCGGACGCTCCAGGGTGATGGCGGCGTTGACTGCCAGCTTCAGGTCATCGGTGGCGACGTATGCGCTGGTGCCTTCGAACTTCATCTGCAATTCCTCGAACGGTGACGGCGAGCTGCCCGGGGCAGATCGATTGAATGGAGAGTGATGGCGCGACTATAACGCGGTGCCCGGTCGACTGTGAACGTGGACGCCCCATTCAGTCTCTGAATGGAGCGTCACGGGGTTACTCAGTCAGTCGAGGGCTTGGGTTGTTCGTAACGGGCATTGAAAGCCTGGATGAATCCATTGCGCAAAATCTGCAAAAACGCCTGGAATGCGCTGATATCTTGCTGGTGCACACTGCCGCTGAGTTCGACCCGGGTGGCGAACTGGTTCTTGTGCTGGTTCTTCAGCAGGTTTTCCCCGGCCCCCACCAAGGCTTCCCATACCGAGCGGAATATTCCTTTGTTGCGGTTCTCCACGTCCTGCTGCCAGTTGAAGACTTCCACGTCCCGCAGCAGCGGCTTGATATAGCCATGCAGTTGGCCCTTCTCGGCCTGGGCTTCGATCACCACGTCGCCGTGTCCGGCATTGAAGTCGAACTTGCCGTAGGCCGAGGCGAAGTCGTTGAAACGCTTGAGTTCGATATCCCGGGCCCGCAGACGGAATTCGAAGTCCTCGAAATTGCTCAGGGGGTCGAAGGTGGCGGTGCTTTCCATGGGGGCCTGGCCTTGCAGCAAGGCCTTGCCGTCGAAGCGTGCATCGCGTTTGCCCTGGGTATCCACCACGTTGGTCAGGTTGTAGACGCTGGCATTGACCTGGGTGGCGCCGATGTTCACCGGGGGCGTGGAGCTGAAGTTGCGAAAGTGGATCTTGCCGTCGCTGATCCGCAGCTCGTCGAGGGTGATGGGCAACAGCTTGCCCAGTTGCGCCCGCCAGTCGGTGCCTTCACCGGTCTGCGACGCTTGCTTGTCGGCGCCGCCATCGACGAAGTTCAGCTCCGGCTGGACGAACTGCACCTTGGCCACCACGGCGTGGTCGTACCACAGTGAATGCCAGCTCACCGCCAGGTCGATCTGCGGCGCCTTGACGAAGGGCACCGGCACCTTGCCGCTGACCTTGACGATCTCCAGCCCGTTGATGCGGTAGGCGCCGCGCCACAGGGCCAGGTCGATATCGCTGATCTGGCCACGGTAGTCGCCCATGTCTGCCAGTTTGTCATTCAAGTAGTCGCGCACCAGATAGGGCAGGGTGAAGTGCAGGGCCAGCAGCAGGACCAGCAGGCCGGCCAGGGTCCATAGGGGCCAACGGTAACGACGTTTCATGATCAGCAGTCTCCAGCCGTATAGAGGCATTGACTGCCTGGGGTCGCAGTCGTTCGGCGCGACTGGACGCTCAAAGGCACCAGGCATACCCTTGAGGACTTCTTCACTGCTGCATAAGGACCCAGCCATGAGCCGAATTTTTGCTGACAATGCCCATTCCATCGGCAATACGCCCTTGGTGCAGATCAACCGTATCGCCCCTCGCGGCGTGACCATCCTGGCCAAGATCGAAGGGCGTAACCCGGGCTATTCGGTGAAATGCCGGATCGGCGCCAACATGATCTGGGACGCGGAAAGTCGCGGCAAGCTCAAGCCGGGCATGACCATCGTCGAGCCCACTTCGGGCAACACCGGGATTGGCCTGGCGTTCGTCGCCGCTGCCCGTGGTTACAAGCTGATGCTGACCATGCCCGCGTCCATGAGCATCGAGCGGCGCAAGGTGCTCAAGGCCCTGGGGGCGGAGCTGGTGCTGACCGAGCCGGCCAAGGGCATGAAGGGCGCGATTGAAAAGGCGGCGGAAATTCTCGCCAGCGATCCGTCCAAGTACTTCATGCCGCAGCAGTTCGATAACCCGGCCAACCCGGCGATCCACGAGAAAACCACCGGTCCGGAAATCTGGAACGACACCGATGGCGCCGTGGACGTGCTGGTGGCTGGGGTCGGCACGGGTGGCACCATCAGCGGTGTGTCGCGCTATATCAAGAAGACCCAGGGCAAGCCGATCCTCTCGGTGGCGGTGGAACCTGCCACGTCGCCGGTCATCAGTCAGAAACTGGCCGGTGAAGAGATCAAGCCCAGCCCCCACAAGATCCAGGGCATCGGCGCCGGTTTCGTGCCCAAGAACCTGGATCTGGAAATGGTCGACCGGGTCGAGCTGGTGACCGACGAGGAATCCAAGGCCATGGCCCTGCGGTTGATGCAGGAAGAGGGGATTCTCTGCGGGATTTCCTGCGGCGCGGCAATGGCGGTGGCGGTGCGCCTGGCCCAGACCCCGGAAATGCAGGGCAAGACCATCGTGGTGATCCTGCCGGACTCCGGCGAGCGCTATCTGTCGAGCATGCTATTCAGCGATCTGTTCACCGAGCAGGAAAACCAGCAGTAACGCACCCCGGGCATTCGCCGACAGGCGCCGGCTCGCCGGTGAATGCTGACCTACATCAGGCAAGAGCCTGGCCGCTTATGCTACTTAAGCGCCTTTGTTGCACGTCCGTTAACACTGAATGTTGAGTCGTGCGGGTTTTTCCAGGGTCCAGGAGTGTTTATCATTGCCGGCTGCCAGGTTGGGTGAACACTCCCCCACACAGGCTGTGTGAAAACTACTGCGTTTGGCAATACTGCGTTAAAAACAGGCTCGGAATGCTCATTTAGGCCCCTAAACTCCGCTTCCTCGCCTGTTTTTGCCTTGTCTTGCCTTCACTCGCAACGTTTTCACACAGCCTGCACAGGTGCCTATTTCCAAGGAGTCGTTGCATGAGCTTTTCCTTTGCCGCCAAGTTCGCGGTGTTGTCGCTGTTCGTCGGCAGCATCCTTTACGTGCATCTGCGCGGCAAAGCGCGTCTGCCGGTACTGCGCCAGTTCGTCAACCATTCAGCGTTGTTTGCCCCCTACAACGCGCTGATGTATCTGTTTTCCGGAGTGCCCTCCAAACCTTACCTGGACCGTAGCAAGTTCCCCGAGCTGGACGTGCTGCGGGACAACTGGGAAGTGATCCGCGAAGAGGCCATGCATCTGTTCGACGAGGGATATATCCGCGCGGCGGAGAAGAACAACGATGCCGGCTTCGGTTCCTTCTTCAAGAAGGGCTGGAAGCGTTTCTACCTCAAGTGGTACGACAAGCCCCTGCCGTCGGCGGCCGCGCTGTGCCCCAAGACCGTCGAGCTGGTGAGCGCCATTCCCAACGTCAAGGGGGCGATGTTCGCCCTGCTGCCCGGTGGCAGCCACCTGAACCCGCACCGCGATCCCTTTGCCGGCTCGCTGCGTTATCACCTGGGTTTGTCGACTCCCAACTCCGACGCTTGCCGGATCTTCGTCGATGGCCAGGAGTACGCCTGGCGCGACGGTGAAGACGTGATGTTCGACGAGACCTATGTGCACTGGGTGAAGAACGAAACCGAAACCACCCGGGTGATCCTGTTCTGCGACATCGAGCGTCCGCTGAGCAGCCCGCTGATGACGCGCATCAACCGCTGGGTCAGCGCCCAGTTGGGGCGTGCGACCGCGCCGCAGAACCTTGATGACGAGCGCGTTGGCGGGATCAACCAGGCCTATGCCTGGAGCAAGCGTTTCAGCGACAGCTTCAGCGGTGTGGTCAAGCAGTGGAAGCGCCGCAATCCCAAGCTCTACCGCATCCTGCGCCCGGTTCTGGCGGTGGTGGTGCTGGTGGTCTTGTGGAAGTGGTTGTTCGGATAAGTCTTGCAATGAATATCGGGCGCCGGTTACATTCGGCGCCCGATGAGTCAACCGACTCATGGTTTTTTCCCTTCAAGAAAGATCAGCTCATGGCCTTTTCCCCTCTCAACGCGGTAGTGGTTTCAGCGGTCAACGCTGGCGTCGTGCCGTGCGGGAATCAGCAGCCTGTGCAGATCGGTCAGTACCCCCCACCTGTCAGTAGCACGCCGGTGTACGCAGTCGTATCACCGCCGGGCGTTGGCTTTTCGGGCTGATCAGCAATCGCTGCTGTTCCCTGTGCCCGCCTGAACCAAACACTACTGAACTTCAGCCTTGGCTGAATTGGCTTCTTGCCTGATTACAGGTGGTTTTCATGTTGCTCATTTCCAAAAAGTCCGCACTTGCGGCGGCTTCCACGAGCCTGTTCGTCCTGCTCTGGAGCAGTGGCGCGATCTTCTCCAAATGGGGCCTGACCCAGGCTTCGCCCTTTGCCTTCCTGCTGCTGCGTTTCATCATCGCGCTGATGGGCCTGGTGCTGCTGCTGCCCCTGCTCAAGCTCAAGTTGCCCCAGGGGCGCCGGGCCGTGGGCTTTGCCATGGCCACCGGCCTGGTGCTGCTGGGGGCCTACCAGATCTTCTACATCCTGGCCCTGGACCTGAAGGTCACCCCCGGCGTGATGGCCACCATCATGGGGGTGCAACCGATCCTCACCGTGGTGCTGATGGAGCGCCAGCGTTCCTGGAGCCGCCTGTTCGGCCTCAGCCTGGGGCTCACCGGGCTGATCATGGTGGTCTACCAGGGCATCGGTCTGGCAGGGATATCCGTCTCCGGCATGCTCTGTGGCCTGTTGGCCCTGGTCAGCATGACGGCCGGTTCGATCATGCAGAAGCGCATCACCGACAACCCCTTGGGCACCCTGCCGGTGCAGTACCTGGCGGGCCTGTTGCTGTGTGCGCTGTTCGTGCCGTTCCAGCCGTTTCACTTCGAGTACAGCGCCAGCTTCGTGATTGCGCTGCTGTGGATGGGGTTGGTGGTGTCGGTACTGGCCACACTGCTGCTGTACCGCTTGATCGCTCAGGGCAACCTGGTGAATGTCACCAGCCTGTTCTATCTGGTGCCGGCGGTGACCGCATTGATGGACTTTATCTTTTTCGGCAATCGTCTGGCCTGGCTGAGCCTGATGGGCATGGGCCTGATCATTGTCGGCCTGGTCTTCGTGTTCCGTAAGAGCGCCTGATAGTTACGGGCGACGATCTTCGCGGTGGTTGTCCAGACCTGCGGCCGAGCGCAATGCTCGGTCGCTTTTGCGCATCATTGATTCAATTAATGATCGACTATAAGCACGAATAGTGGCTAGATGCCACTATCGTCGTGTAGTTCTTTGCCGGTCAATAAAGGTCTGATTTCAAACCTTGTATGTGCACGTAATGAGCGACTGAAGCGAACCCTCAAGGTTCTTTTGATAACCAGATGCTTAGACTTTTTTGTTGGTATTCCAAATTAGTCCATCAGACAAACCTTAAAAGCTAAAGCCGGTACCTAGACTGACGACATAGTCCTTAAACAAAGGAGAGTCAGTATGAACGCAACGTTCGCTTCAACCGCTTTCGGTTTGCTTTTGGGACTGTCGAGCAGTTGTTTCGCCGCTGCTCCCGTGGCACAGGGGGTCATCCGCTTTACCGGCAGTATCGTTGAGAGCCATTGCACCACCAGCGCCGCCAGCACAGGGCTTAGCCTACGCCAATGTCCTCAAGGCTCCCGCGGCACCGCAATCGACGTAGCCCGTGTGGGAGCCGTGGCCAGCGTCAGCGCTTCGGATCATTCCGCCGTCAAGGTCAAGCTCCTGGCCGACAGTGGTTCCCAGGGCCGTTACTACAACCAGCACTATGCCTTTGTTGATCAGGCCGGCAAGGCCGTAACCTCCGGCACCTACCTGATTACCCTGAACGTTCCATAGGGCCACCGCCAGCGTTGCGACTCGGAGCTGCGGCCTCCCGAGTCGCAGGCTGATCAGAACCAGGCAGTGCTTCAGGCCGCCGATTTTGCCCCGGGCCGCAGCACCAGCCACAGGGCGGCGCCAATCAGCGCGCCGCCATACAGATGCGCCATGGACAGCGGCTCATCCAGCAGCAAGGCCCCCCACAACACGCCGAACGGCGGAATCATGAAGGTCACGGTCATTGATCGCACCGGACCGATGGCGCTGAGCAGCCGGAAATACAGCACATAGGCAAACGCCGTGCAGCCCAGCCCCAAGCCCAGCAGCGACAGCCACACGCTCCAGCCACCCCAACTGGCCGGCGGCTGGCTGATGGCGTTGTAGGCGAACAGGGGCAACAGCAGCAGGGTGGCACCGAGCATGCTGCCCAGCGCCGAGAGGCGACTGTCCAGGCCGCCGGCCTGATCCAGCCAGCGCCGCGCGAGGAAGCCGGCAAAGCCGTAGCAGGTGGTGGCCATCAGGCAGGACAGGGCGCCCAGCAGCAGTTCATGGTCGAAGGCCACAGGGCCGGCGCGGGTCAGGATGCCGACGCCGAACAGGCCCAGGCAGACGCCGGCGATCTTGCTCAGGCTCAGCCGCTCATGAAAGAACAGCCCGCCGATCAACACCCCCATCAAGGGCGTGGTGGCATTGAAGATCGCCGAGTAGCCGGCAGGCAGCACCTGGGCTGCCACCGAATACATCGTTGCCGGTATGCCTGAGTTGATCACACCGAGCAGCAACACGGTCTTGAGCTTGCCGCGAAAACTCCAGTCGACCCGCATCAGCGCCAGCATGACCAGCAGCCCGAGCGCGGCAATCGACACCCGGAAAAACGCCGTGGGTACGCTGCCCAGCACCGGGGCGATGATGCGCATGAACAAAAAGCTAGCGCCCCAGATGGCGGCCAGCGACAACAGACGCAGGAGATCGACAAGTCTCACGCAAGGATCCTTCGGTTTGAGGGCGGGGATCTTGCCCAGCGCTGGCGGGCATGGCAAACCTTATTGGTGCACAGGGCGAAGAAACCCGGCACTGGGTTTGTTGTGTCCCATGATCCGCCACACAAGCCTGGGGAGCAGGGCGACTGCCGGGTCATTTTCCGGCGTACGCTTGATCACAAAAATACGCTTCTCCTCAAGCCGTTTCACTGGCTAAGCTCTGGCATCGTAAATTCCCGCAGAGGTCTACTTATGCCGCAGCCATGGCCCGCCGCCGATATCGCTCGAATGATCCTCGATGGCTTCGACGACTACCGCGAGCATTTCCGCCAGATCACCGACGGCGCCCGGCAACGCTTCGAGCAGGCGCAATGGCAGGAAGCGCAGAGGGCCTCGGCGGCACGGATCAACCTGTATGAGGAAAAGGTCGGGGAAACCGTGGCCCGGTTGCACCAGTCCTTCAGCGACGATGCGTTGATGGATGTCTGCCAGTGGCCCCTGGTGAAAAGCGCCTACATCAGCCTGATCGACCTGCGTTTTGACGATGAGCTGTCCGAGACCTGGTACAACTCGATCTTCTGCGGGCTGTTCAGCCATGACCTGATCAGTGACGGCTGCATGTTCATCCACACCACCCGGCCCAGCCTGCGCCGGGCCCGGGCCGCGCAGACCCGCAGCTACCACCCCAAGGGCAACCTGCCGGCGATGCTCGAACAGGTGTTCGCCGACTACCGCTTCAGCGAGGACTATGCCGACCTGCCGGGGGACCTGCGGCGCCTGGAGGCGCAACTGCGGGAGAACCTGCCGGACTGGGTGTGCAAGGACCCTGAGTTGACCCTGGAGCTGTTCTCCTCGGTGCTCTACCGCAACAAGGGCGCTTACCTGGTGGGGCGTATCTTCACCCACGAAGAACAGTGGCCCCTGGTGATCCCGCTGCTGCATCGTGAAGGCCGGGGCATCCAGATCGATGCGCTGATCACCGACGAAGCCGATGTCTCGATCATCTTCTCCTTCACCCGCTCGTATTTCATGGTGGATGTGCCGGTGCCGGCGGAGTTCATCGGCTTTCTCAAGCGCATCCTGCCGGGCAAGCACATCGCCGAGCTGTACACCTCCATCGGCTTCTACAAGCACGGCAAGTCGGAGTTCTACCGCGCCCTGATCAACCACCTGGCCAGCACCGACGACCGTTTCATCATGGCTCCCGGTGTGCGCGGCATGGTCATGAGCGTGTTCACCCTGCCGGGCTTCAATACCGTGTTCAAGATCATCAAGGACCGCTTCTCGCCGTCGAAGAACGTCGACCGGGCCACGGTGATCGAGAAGTACCGATTGGTGAAAAGCGTCGACCGGGTCGGGCGCATGGCTGATACCCAGGAGTTCGCCGATTTCCGCTTCCCCCTGAGCAAGTTCGACCCGGCCTGCCTTGAGGAACTGTTGGAAGTGGCGCCGTCCACCGTGGCCGTGGAAGACCAGACCGTGCTGATCCGCCACTGCTGGACCGAGCGCCGCATGACCCCGCTCAACCTCTACCTGGAGCACGCCAACCCGGATCAGGTCCGCGAGGCCCTGGAGGACTACGGCCTGGCGATCAAGCAACTGGCGGCAGCCAATATCTTCCCTGGTGACATGCTGCTGAAAAACTTCGGCGTGACCCGTCACGGCCGGGTGGTGTTCTACGACTACGACGAGATCTGCTACCTCACCGAAGCCAACTTCCGTCACATTCCGGCGCCCCGTACACCGGAAGACGAGATGGCTTCCGAGCCCTGGTATTCCATCGGCCCCCACGACGTGTTCCCCGAGGAGTTCCCGCCGTTCCTGTTCGCCGATGCCGGCCAGCGCAAGCTGTTCGACCAGTTGCACGGCGAGCTGTACAACGCCGACTACTGGAAGGGCCTGCAGGACGCCATCCGCGCCGGCAAGATCATCGATGTCTTCCCTTACCGGCGCAAAGGCCTGGAAGACGAATAAAAGTGCAGGAGCCGGCGTGCCAGCGAAGGTGCCCGTGAGGACGCCTTCGCCGGCACGCCGGCTCCTACGTATTGCCTGCGCTTTTCTGCGACAATCGCGCCCTGCCTACATAGACGACATTTTGCGTACCTGATGACTTCCGAATCGCCTGCAATCGACCAACTGTTGAAAAACCTCGATCAAGCCATGCTCGCCGACCGCCACCGGTTGCGCCGGCAGTTGCTTGAACTGCGCAAGAAGCCCGACGAGGCCAAGCTCGCCCAGTGGCTGGAGCGGATGCAGGCGTCGTGCAACCTGGTGACGGCGCGGCGCGACAGCGTGCCGCCGATTCGCTATGACGACAGCCTGCCGATTGCCGCCAAGCGCGACGAGATCAAGGAGGCGCTGCTCAAGCATCAGGTGCTGATCATTGCCGGTGAGACCGGCTCGGGCAAAACCACCCAGTTGCCGAAGATCTGCCTGGAAATCGGTCGCGGCCAGCACGGTCTGATCGGCCATACCCAGCCCCGGCGGATCGCTGCCCGCAGCGTCGCCAGCCGAGTGGCCGAAGAACTGGCCACGCCCTTCGGGTCGCTGGTGGGTTACCAGGTGCGTTTCGAGGATCAGAGCGATTCCAGCACCCTGATCAAGCTGATGACCGACGGCATCCTGCTGGCGGAAACCCAGAACGACCGTTACCTGGAGCGCTACGACACGATCATCGTCGACGAGGCCCACGAGCGCAGTCTGAACATCGACTTCCTCCTCGGTTACCTCAAGACCCTGTTGCCACGGCGTCCGGACCTGAAGGTCATCATCACCTCGGCCACCATCGACCTGGAGCGCTTCTCCAAGCACTTCGATAACGCGCCGATCGTCGAAGTCTCTGGCCGCACCTTTCCGGTGGAAACCTGGTATCGCCCCCTGACCCTGGAGCAGGACGAGGAGGGCAACCGGGTCGAGGACGACCTGACGGTGGACCAGGCGATCCTCGCCACCCTGGATGAAATCGCCGCCTACGAGCGCAGCGAGCGGCGCAGCCCCGGAGACGTGCTGGTGTTCCTGCCGGGGGAGCGGGAAATTCGCGACGCCGCGGACATGCTGCGCAAGGCTCAGCTCAAGCACACCGAGATCCTGCCGCTGTACGCGCGCCTGTCGCCGGCGGAACAGCAGCGGATCTTCCAGTCCCACCCGGGCCGGCGGGTGGTGCTGGCGACCAACGTTGCCGAAACCTCGCTGACCGTGCCGGGCATTCGCTATGTGATCGACAGCGGCACTGCACGCATCAGCCGCTACAGCTACCGGGCCAAGGTTCAACGCCTGCCCATCGAGGCGGTGTCCCAGGCCAGCGCCAACCAGCGTAAAGGCCGCTGTGGCCGGGTCGAGCCGGGGATCTGCGTGCGCCTGTACAGCGAGGAGGATTTCCTCGGCCGGCCGGAGTTCACCGATCCGGAAATCCTGCGTACCAACCTGGCGGCGGTGATCCTGCAGATGCTCCATCTGCGCCTGGGGGAAATCACCGCGTTCCCGTTTATCGAGCCGCCGGATGGCAAGGCCATCAGCGACGGTTTCAACCTGCTGCAAGAACTCTCGGCGGTGGACCGCAACAGTCAGTTGACGCCTCTGGGCCGGCAACTGGCGCGGCTGCCGGTGGACCCGCGCATGGGCCGCATGCTGCTGGAAGCGGCGAAACTCGGCAGCCTGCAGGAAGTGCTGATCGTCGCCAGTGCCATGTCGATCCAGGACCCTCGCGAACGTCCGCCGGAGCGCCAGCAGGCCGCCGACCAGGCCCATGCACAGTGGAAGGACGTGGATTCGGACTTCGCCGGGCTGGTCAATCTGTGGCGCGGTTTTGAAGAGCAGCGCCAGGCCCTGACCGCCAGCCCGCTGCGCAACTGGTGCCGCAAGAACTTCCTGAATTACCTGCGCCTGCGGGAATGGCGCGACTCGCACCGGCAACTGAGCCTGATCTGCCGCGACCTGCAACTGAGCCTGAACAAGGAACCGGCGGACTACCCGAAACTGCACAAGGCAGTACTGGTGGGCCTGCTGAGCCAGATCGGCCAGAAGACCGAAGACGGCGATTATCTGGGAGCTCGTCAGCGACGTTTCTGGATTCATCCGTCCTCGGGCCTGGGCAAGAAACGCCCGCAATGGCTGATGACCGCCGAGCTGGTGGAGACCACCAAGCTCTATGCGCGCATGGTGGCCAAGATCGAGCCGGACTGGATCGAGCCCCTGGCTGGCCACCTGGTGAAGAAGAACCACTTCGAACCCCATTGGGAAAAGAAGCGTGGCCAGGTGGTGGCCTACGAGCAGATCACCCTGTTCGGGCTGATCGTGGTCGGCCGTCGGCCGGTGCATTACGGTCCGGTGGACCCGGTGGTGTCTCGCGAGCTGTTTATCCGCGAGGCCCTGGTGCGCGGTGAGATTCAGTCCAAGGCCAAGTGCCTGACTGCCAATACCCAATTGCTGGAACAGCTCGACGCCTTGGAAGCCAAGGCCCGGCGCCGGGACATCCTGGCGGACGAGGAAACCCTGTTCGCCTTCTACGACGAGCGCCTGCCGGCGGAGATCCACCAGACCGCGACCTTCGACAGTTGGTACCGGGTCCACAGCCAGAAGAACCCGCAGCTGTTGATCATGCGCGAGGAAGACGTGCTGGCCCGCGAGGCCAGCGAGGTCACTGCCAAGCAGTACCCGGACACCCTGCATATTGGCGATCTGGAACTGGCCCTGAGTTATCACTTCGAGCCCAACCATCCCCGCGACGGCGTGACCTTGCGGGTGCCGGCGCCCCTGCTGCCGGCGCTGCCCGCCGAACGCCTGGAGTGGCTGGTGCCGGGGCTGATCGAGGCCAAGTGCATCGCCCTGGTGCGCAACCTGCCCAAGGCCCTGCGCAAAAACTTCGTGCCAGTGCCGGACTTCGTCAAGGCGGCCTTGCAGCGCATGGTCTTCGCCGAAGGCTCGTTGCCCCAGGCCCTGGGCCGCGAACTGTTGCGCATGACCGGTGCCCGGGTCAGCGACGAGGCCTGGAGCGAGGCCGCGCAGCAGGTGGAGAGCCACCTGCGGATGAACCTGGAAATCGTCGACGCCCAGGGCAAGTTCCTCGGTGAAGGTCGCGACCTGGCCGAACTGACCGCGCGTTTTGCCGAAGCCAGTCAGGCCGCCCTGGCGGTGCCGCAAACCGCCAAGAGCCAGCAACCGGTGGAGGCCCGTGTGTTTGCCGCGGTCGCGGAAAAGACCCAGCAGAAGATCGCCGGACTGTCGATGACGGTGTACCCGGCCCTGGTGGAAGAGGCGGGGACGGTCAAGGAAGGGCGTTTCTCCACCGCCGCCGAGGCCGAATTCCAGCATCGCCGGGCCCTGCAGCGCCTGCTGTTGCAGCAATTGGCCGAACCGGCCAAGTTCCTGCGCGGCAAGCTGCCGGGGCTGACTGAGCTGGGCCTGCTGTACCGTGAACTGGGCCGGGTCGATGCCCTGGTGGAGGACATCCTCCTGGCCAGCCTCGACAGCTGCATCCTCGACGGCGAAGCCACGCTGCCTCGCGATGGCGCGGGCCTGGCGTCCCTGGCCGAGCGCAAGCGCGGCGCCTGGACCGAGCACGCCGAGCGTCTGGCGCGCCTGACCCTGGAGATTCTCAAGCTCTGGCACGGCCTGCAAAAACGCTTCAAGGGCAAGATCGACCTGGCCCAGGCGGTGGCCCTCAACGACATCAAGTCGCAGTTGGCGAATCTGGTGTACCCGGGCTTTGTCCGGGAAACCCCGGCCCTGTGGCTCAAGGAACTGCCGCGCTACCTCAAGGCGGTGGAACTGCGTTTCGAGAAGCTCGGCAGCCAGCTGCAGAAGGATCGGGTCTGGAGCACCGAACTGGCGGGCCTGTGGAGCCAGTACCAGACCCGGGCGCAGAAGCATGCCCAGGAAGGCAAGCGCGACCCGCAACTGGAGCTGTATCGCTGGTGGCTGGAGGAATACCGGGTGTCCTTGTTTGCCCAGCAACTGGGGACCAAGGTGCCGATTTCCGACAAGCGCCTGAACAAGCAGTGGAGCCAGGTCGAAGCCTGAGCCCCTGCAGGCGCCGGCTCCCCAGCTAAGGTGTCTGCGTGGGCAACGCAAGGCGCCAAGGCCCCTTCGCCGGCAAGCCGGCGCCCACCGGGCACGCTGCAATTGCGGCGAAATGCCGGTGTTTATGGCAAACTCCGCCGTCATAAATACCGGCCCTGTTGTTCTGTACCCCAGGCAAACGGGCGGATCGGAATAAAGCGATGCCAGGAAGGCTCCCACCAGCGGGGCAGTCCGTTTATGGTTTGGCACGGCGGTGCCAAGACCTTCTGCCTCATCACACTAGAGGAACGACCGTGCATAACGTCGTCATCAGCGGCACCGGCCTGTTTACCCCGGCCAACAGCATTTCCAACGAAGAGCTGGTGGAATCTTTCAATGCCTACGTCCACCAGTTCAACAGCGACAACGCCGCGGCCATCGAGCGGGGCGAGGTGCAGGCCCTGACCGAATCCAACGCCGCTTTCATTGAAAAGGCCTCGGGGATCAAAAGTCGCTTCGTCATGGACAAGGACGGCATCCTCGACCCGCAACGCATGGCCCCGCGCCTGCCGGAACGTTCCAACGACGAATGGTCGGTGCTTTGCCAGATGGCGGTCGCCGCCGCCGAACAGGCCCTGCAACGGGCCGGCAAGACCGCCGCCGACATCGACGGGGTGATCGTTGCCTGTTCCAACCTGCAGCGTGCCTATCCAGCCATCGCCATCGAAGTCCAGGCCGCCCTGGGCATCCAGGGCTTCGGCTTTGACATGAACGTGGCCTGTTCTTCGGCGACCTTCGGCATCCAGGCTGCCTGCAACAGCGTGCAACTGGGTCAGGCCCGGGCCATCCTGATGGTCAACCCGGAAGTCTGCACCGGACACCTGAACTTCCGTGACCGCGACAGCCACTTCATCTTCGGCGACGCCGCCACCGCGGTGATCATCGAGCGGGCCGACCTCGCCACCTCGGCCCAGCAGTTCGAGATCGTCAGCACCAAGTTGCTGACCCAGTTCTCCAACAACATCCGCAACAACTTCGGTTTCCTCAACCGCGCGGCGGAAGAGGGCATAGGTGCCCGGGACAAGCTGTTCGTCCAGGAAGGCCGCAAGGTGTTCCGTGACGTTTGCCCGATGGTGGCCGAACTGATCGCGGCCCACCTGGAAGAAAACCAGCTCAATGTCGGCGACGTGAAGCGCTTCTGGCTGCACCAGGCCAACCTGAGCATGAACCACCTGATCGTCAAGAAACTCCTGGGCCGTGAAGCCACGGTGGAAGAGGCCCCGGTGATTCTCGACACTTACGCCAACACCAGTTCGGCCGGCTCGGTGATTGCCTTCCACAAGTACCAGGACGACCTGGCCAGCGGCTCCCTGGCCGTGCTCAGTTCCTTCGGCGCCGGCTACTCCATCGGCAGCGTACTGCTGCGCAAGCGTTGATCTAGGCTGATGTGGGTGTGGCGCAGGGCCGGGTTGGCGCGTCACACCCTCTCAAACCTGCATGATTGAACGAGGCACGAATGGCTGCTGCTGATGACACGCAACTGCTAGAGCGCCTTTTGGCGGGTGAGCAAAAGGCATACAAGGAACTGGTCAGTACCTACCAGAGCGCTATGCGCGCGGTGGCTTACGCCATTGTCGGCAACCGCCATGCCGATGAAGTGGTACAGGACGCCTGGTTGTCGGTGGTGCGCAATCTGTCAGGGTTTCAGGGGCGTTCCAGCCTCAAGACCTGGCTGCTGACCATCACGTCCAACGCGGCCAAGGGTCGTTACAAACAGAATCGCCGGGAAGTCCTGCTGGATGACTTGCCCGCCCCCCACGGCACTGTGGGCGATGAGCGTTTCTCTTCCAGCGATGGCCACTGGCTGGTGGCGCCCTTCGCCTGGCACGAAGACACCCCGGAGGCCCTGCTGACCGAGTCCGAGCTGCGAGACTGTCTGGAGCACACCCTGCTCAGCCTCTCGGAACTGCAAAGCAGCGTCCTGCTGTTGCGCGAACGCCAGGGTTTGGAACTGGAAGAAATCTGTAATCTTTTGGGGCTCACGCTCTCCAATGTACGGGTGCTGTTGCACCGGGCGCGTTTGAAAGTCTTCGCCACCGTGGAGCATTTTGAGGAAACCGGCCAATGCTGACCTGTAAGGAACAAGTGGCACGTTCCAGCGACTACCTGGACGGCCAGCTGAGTTTTCGCGAGCGCCTGATGGTTCGCCATCATCTGCTGTTCTGCCCCAATTGCCGGCGTTTCATTCGTCAGATGCGCCTGCTCCAGGCCACGTTGCGGGTGCTTCCCGAACCGCCTCTGGAAGGTCTGGACGAACTGGCCGAACGCCTGGCTGCCGAGCACAAGCGCGACCTCTGACCTTTGCCCCCATGCGGATGCCGCCGTGCATCCGCATCTGTCATCAATCGGTCATCCGATCGAAGGTGACAGCTCTGTAATGTCCCCCCATTCCCCCGCAAACCCTGGCGAAAGCGCTCTAGCACGGGCTTTTTGCCTTATTGCATTTCGAAGTAAAAAAGTTCCCCTGTAATTAAATCTTTATCTATCAGCAACCCGGCTGAAATAACCCATCGCCAAGATTCCCACCCAACACCAGCGGGCCAACCCCGCGTGTTTTCCAACGCTACAGACCACCAATTAGGGGAACTCTTCGATGATCCGTAAGCACTTCGCCGGTTTTGCCGCCAGCGCCCTGGCCCTGGCAGTAACCGCCCAGGCTTTCGCTGGCACCGTCACCACCGACGGCGCCGATATCGTAGTCAAAACCAAGGGCGGCCTTGAGGTTGCTACCACCGACTCCGCGTTCAGCTTCAAGCTGGGCGGTCGTCTGCAAGCCGACTATGGCCGTTTCGACGGGTTCTACACCAAGAATGGTGATACCGGCGACGGCGCCTACTTCCGCCGCGCCTATCTGGAATTGGGCGGCACCGCCTACAAGGATTGGAAATACCAGATCAGCTACGACTTCTCCCACAACTCCGGCACCGCCGATGACGGTTACTTCGACGAGGCGTCCATCTCTTATGTGGGCTTCAAGCCGGTGACCATTCGCGCCGGTCGTTTCGACGCCGACTTTGGTCTGGAGAAGGCCACCAGCTCCAAGTGGGTTACCTCCATGGAGCGTAACGCCGCCTATGAGCTGGCCGACTGGATCAACTCCCACGAGAACGGCATGGGGCTGCAGGTCAGCTCGGTGGTGGCCGACATGGCTTACCTGTCCGGCAGCGTCTCGGCCAAGGACATCAACGACAGCGATGGCGACAGCGTCAAGCAGCTCAACGCCCGTGCCGTGTTTGCACCGCTGCATGAAACCGGCAACGTCCTGCACTTCGGCCTGGACTTCGCCAGCCGCGATCTGGGCGATACCGCCTTCGACTCGCGGATTCGTCCTCGCCTGGGCGTGCGTGGCATCGCCACCAACGGCGGCAACGATGCCGGCGCCAACGGCAACCGCGCTACCTTCGGCGGTGGTGTCGGCCTGAACGCCTCGAACCTGACGACAGCAGGCGCTTATGACAATGACCGAGTGTTCGGCGGCGAGTTCGCCTTCGCCAGTGGCCCGTTCTCGGCCCAGGCGGAATACCTGACTCGCAAGCTCAAAGCCGACAGCAACGCTTACAAGGACGTCAAGGCCAACGGTTTCTACGGCCAACTGGCCTACACCCTGACCGGCGAATCCCGGGTCTACAAACTCGATGGCGCCAAGTTCGACACCATCAAGCCGGAAAACAAGCAGTACGGTGCCTGGGAAGTGTTCTACCGCTACGACAACATCAAGGTTGATGACAAGAACATCGTCGCCGCCACCGCTACCCGTGAAGTTGGCGATGCCAAGGCCAACATGAACACCATCGGGGTCAACTGGTACGCCAACGAGGCGATCAAGGTGTCCGCCAACTACATCAAGGTCAGCACCGACAAGATCAGCAACAGCGTTGGCGATGACAGTGGCGACGCCCTGGTGGCTCGCGTGCAGTACGTGTTCTAAGGCTGTTGCAACATCCAGGTAGAGCTCTTTCTCATCCGTTATAGCTCCTCTCGTTTTGACCCCGCTGCGGCGGGGTTTTTTTTTGCCCGAATACGGCAATACGCTGTTTTTGGAGTGAAGGTCATAGCGATCGAAGGACGCTAGTTAGCCCCTTGGCAGGCGTCAAATTTAAAAAATAAATAGCCTCTGGATGGTTCCCGTCGAGTTTATTTTCGCTGTTGAAATCCGCCATCAATCGCTCTCGCTACAGCCGTTGGCGAAAGTGCTCATGGGCCAGTCGATACGGGGCAATGGTGGATGAGGCGAGGGCGTCGATACGGTTTTTTTTCTGGATTGATTTTTTTTCTTAAAAAATATTACGGTTTTTTAGAATGAAATTAGTGCGGTTGACAGCCTCGGAATGGCTATGGAAGTATCAAAGAAGATTGCAGGTAAACGTTTGTAAAGTTACCTGGAAGATACAGTTCTACACGGAGTTTTGTAGGGCTGGTCAGGCTGATTGTTGTCAGGGAAGTTAGAGCTTTAACCGATTGTTAATACGCTGGTGGCCGGCGCTGAGTTGTTTGGTCATGCCCCGGCCCGATAAGCCCTTCAAGGAAGTGAAGGGTGGGGCAGAGTAATTAAGTACCCCTGTACCGGGGGTCGCAAGGGATTGCTGACATGACGAAAGTTGAACTTTACGACCCGACACTTCGGGACGGTAATCATGCGCTCGGGCACCGACTTGGCCTGGAGGACATCAGTGCCTATTGCCGCGCCGTGGATGCCTGTGGGCTCTATTGCGTGGAGGTCGGTCATGGCAACGGCCTGGGGGCTTCGTCCCTGCAGTTGGGGCTGGCTCCCCACAGTGATGAAGCGATGCTGAGCACCGCTCGGGAAGCCTTGCAGCAGACCCGTCTGGGGATTCATGCGATTCCCGGGTTCGCCAGGATCGATCATCTGCACATGGCCATCGAGCAGGGCGTGGATGTGCTGCGCATCGCCTGCCATTGCACCGAGGCCGATATCACCGCGCGCTACATCGACTTCGTCAAGTCACGGGGCGCCGAGGCCCAGGGCGTGCTGATGATGACCCACATGGCCAGTGCCCGGACCCTGCTGGAGCAGGCCCGACTGCAGGTCAGCTACGGCGCCGATGCCATTGTGCTGATGGATTCCGCCGGGGCCTACATGGAGCAGGACGCCTTTGAAAAGGTTTCGCTGCTGGCCCAGGAGTTGCCGGTGCCCATAGGTTTTCACGGGCATAACAACCTGGGGCTGGCGGTGGCCAACAGCCTGAGCGCGGTCAGGGCCGGAGCCCGGTTGCTCGACGGCACCATCAATGGCCTCGGCGCCGGCGCCGGCAATACCCCCCTGGAAGTGTTGTGCGCGGCGCTGATGAAGCTCGGTCTGGTGGACGAGGCTCGGGCCTTTGCCATGATCGTCGCCTCTGAGCAGAGCACGGACCGGATCAAGAGCGCGCAGCCCCATATCAGTGCCATGAACATTGTCAGCGGTTTGTACGGGGTGTTCTCGGGGTTTGAAAAGCCGGTGTTGAAGGCCGCACACCAACATGGTGTCGCGGCGCTGGATATATATCGCGTGCTGGGCAAAAGAAAAGTAGTGGCAGGTCAGGAAGACCTGATTATTGAAGTTGCGATGAATCTGGCCAAGGCGCTGTGAATTCAACTGACTTCCCATAAGCAAGGAGAGCGCTTTATGGTACTTAGAGTCGCGATATTAGGCAGCGGTAATATTGGCTGTGATCTTCTGTTGAAAGTCATGCGCAGTTCTTATTTGCGCTGTGATTATTTTATTGGGCGCAATCAACAGTCGGCGGGGCTGGACTATGCCGCAAAACTGGGAGTGCGTTGTGATCATCGCGGTATTGATAAGTTAGTTGAACATCTGGATGAAGTTGATGTGGTGTTCGATGCCAGCAGTGCCCAGGCCCATGTGCAACATGCCCAGGTGTTGGAGGGGCAGGGCAAGTTGCTGATCAACCTGACTCCGGCCGATACCGGCGTCTGGTGTGTGCCCACGATCAATTCGAGCACGTTGCGGGATGTAGAGAACCTCAACATGGTCACCTGCGGTGGCCAGGCCTCCCTGCCGATCGTGCACGCGCTGCGGCGCACCGGTCAGCACCTGAACTACGTGGAGGCGGTGTCGTCGATTTCCGCCCGCAGTGCCGGCGCCGCAACCCGGCTGAATGTGAACGAGTACCTGTGCACCACGGAGAAGGCCCTCAAGCATTTCTCCGGCGCCCCGAGCGTCAAGTCGATCCTCAACATCAATCCGGCCGATCCGCCGGTGGACATGCAGACCACGGTCTTCGCCCTGATAGACAAACCGGACATGGCCGAGCTGCGGCACAGTGTCCGCGTGATGCTCGATCAGGTGCGCCAGTACATGCCCGGCTACTCGCTGATCATGGAACCCAGCCTGATCGACGGCAAAGTGGTGACCATGGTCCGGGCCAGGGGGGCAGGGGACTACTTGCCGGCCTATGCGGGCAACCTGGACATCATCACCAGTGCGGCAGTCCGGGCCGCCGAAGATCGTTGCCGGAACTGAACCCAGGACGGGTTCGAGGTTTATCTCAGGAGAGTGTCGACATGACCAGGGTATACGGAACCTACGGGCCGAAGCTCAAGCGCCTGCCCGAGTGGGTCAAGCGCGTGACCGACTTTGTCTACGAGAAGTTGGGCCGGCGGCAGCATTTCTACAGCGGTGAAAGCGCCTTCGCTCAGGAGCGCGGAGCGGAGTTCGCCCGGCGTCTGGCCCAGGGCGAGAGCCTGTACCTGCTAGGGGTCGGTCCCTTCGGGCACAACACCGGCGTGGCCCTGATCAAGGTCAGCGCCAAGGATGGCATCCACATCATTGCCAACAACGAGGAGGAGCGCTTCAGCGCAGAAAAACACTCCAACAAGTTTCCCCAGCACAGCCTGGCAGAGATCCGCCTGATCATGGCCAGCCGCAACATCAGCGCGCAGGACATCTTCTGCATTCTTGGCAGTTGGGACTACATCCGCGCCCTGGGCTTTGACCTGAAGATCATCTTCGAGCACGCCCCCAGCAGCCTGACCCTGCTCAACCCGCGGCACGACCCGAACTTCAACCTCAGCCACCTGGTCAAGGGCCTGGGGGCACCCAAGCGAATCTCCCAGAGCCTGGGCCTGGAAACCACCCAGCCGCTGATCGGCATGCATCACCACAACAACCATGCCTACCTGGCCTATGCCCTGTCGCCGTTCGCCCGGGAGCCTGAGCCGGTGATCCTCACCGTGCTCGACGGCACTGGCGACAACGGTGCCATCTCGTTGTACGAAGTCCGCGACGGCCAGGTCATCTGTCACCGGCAAAACCAGAGCACCATCGACTCCCTGGGCTACCTGTACGGCTACATCAGCTCGACCCAGGGCGGCTGGAGTTTCCTCAGCTCCGAAGGGCGCTACATGGGCGCCGCAGCCTGGGGCAATGCCAGCCGCCTGACCAACCCCTATTACAAGCGCCTGCGGCAGATCCTGTACTTCGCCGAGGAAGGCAACATCCACGTCAACCGGACCATGGTCAACTGGCACATCAAGAGCCACACCGAGCCCTATGGCCAGCCGCTGATCGACATCCTCGGCGCGCCCATCGCTCCGGGGGACATGTGGAACCCGGACAGCGTGCTCAGCGTCGACGACATCGAGCATTCGGACATCACCCAGGATCGGGTCGACAAGGCCCAGGCCCTGCAACTGGTGTTCGAGGACGCGCTGTTCCATATCGTCGATCACCTGATCCGCAAGACCTGTGCCCACAAGCTGGTGCTCACCGGCGGCACGGCGCTCAATTGCATTGCCAACATGCATCTGGTGCAGCACTTCAATCGCGACTACTTCCAGCGCTACCTGGGCCAGGACCAGTGCCTGAAGATCTGGGTGCCGCCGATCCCCAGCGACTGCGGTGTGGCCCTGGGCGCGGCGATACAGTTCGCCATGCGCAATGGCGCCGACGCGCGCAACGATTTCGCCAGCCCGTACCTGTGTGGCCTGGCACCGTCCACGGCGCAGATCCAGCGCGCAGTGATCGAGGAGCAGGGAGTCGAAGCCCGCAAGATCGGCTCTCTGAACCAGGCCGATTCCCTGACCGAGGTGGCGCGCTTCATGGCCAGCCTGGTGTGCAACAACGCCGTGATCGGGGTGTTCCAGGGGCCGGCGGAAACCGGTCCGCGGGCCTTGGGCAATCGCAGCATCCTGGCCAATCCGTGCAATCCCAACACCCTGGAACTGCTCAACTCGAAAGTGAAGTTCCGGGAGAAGATCCGGCCGCTGGCGCCCATGGTCACCCTGGAAGAAGCCCATCGGCTGTTCGAGCTCGATGAAGGGGCCAAGACCGACGACTACTCGGCCTACAACTACATGGTGCTCACCGCCCGGGCGCGCCCCGAGGCCCGCAGCCGGGTTCCGGCGGTGGTCCATGTGGACGGCACCAGTCGCCTGCAGATCGTGCGCCAGTCCCTCAACCCGCTGATCCACGCCTACCTCAAGCAGATGGGGAAACACTGCGGGGTCGAGGCCTCGGTGAACACTTCGCTGAACGTCGGCAGCCCGATCGCCCAGACCCCGGCCCATGCCCTGCAGACCCTCAAGCGGGCCAAGGGCATGGACGCGCTGATCATGGTCGGCGCCAGTGGCGACATCTTCGCGGTGTGGAAAACCGACAGCGACTTCAAGCGGCGGCTAGCGGTGTTCGAAGCCCAGGCCCTCGACGTCATGCCTACCTGACAGGCACCTATTCACTCGAATTCCGGAGAGCATCATGACCGACAACACTCAGCCTCAGGCCACCAACAAGTACCGCAACAACCTCAAGGCCTTCGATTACGGCAACCAGTTCTGGGACGAATCCGAACGCAACGGCTTGGCGGGCATCGTCGCCAACCTGGTGGGGGACGGCAGCCTGGAAACCGCTGATGGCCATCGTTTCATCAACGTCAGTTGCTGTTCCTACCTGGACCTGGATTCCCATCCGAGCATTGTCCAGGGCGCCATCGACGCCTTGCATCGCTACGGCGTGCTGGATCACTGCATTTCCCGGATTCGCATCCAGATTCCGGCGCTGCTGGAGCTGGAGGCGTCGCTCTCGCAGCTGTTCGAGGCCAAGGTGATTACCGCTATTTCCGCCGGCGCGGCCACGGCGGGCATCCTCCCGCTGCTGGCGTCCGGGCACCTGACCCAGGGCGTGCGCCCGGTGATGGCCTTCGACAAGTTCGCGCACTTTTCCATGAGCCTGTACAAGCCGGTGTGCGGCGATGAGACCGAGGTGTTCACCATCGGCCACAACGACATGAACGCCCTGGAAGACCTGTGCCGCAAGTACCGCAAGGTCGCCTATGTCGCCGACGGCACCTACAGCATGGGCGGCCACGCGGCCCTCGGGGACTTGCTGACCCTGCAGGAAAAGTACGGCCTGTTCCTCTACCTGGACGATTCACACTCGCTGTCCATAGTCGGTCGCCACGGCGAGGGCTATGTGCGCTCGCACATCGATCAGGTCAATGAAAACACCATCATCGTCGCCACCCTGAACAAGGCGTTCGGCACCAGTGGCGCAGCCATCATGTTCGGCCCCAAGGGCAAGCAGGTGGAGGACATCCTGACCCGTTTCGGCGGGCCGATGGCCTGGTCGCAGCCGATGAACACCGCGGCCATCGGCGCCTCCCTGGCGTCTGCCGAGCTGCATCGCGGCCCGGAGCTGGCGCTGCGGCAGAACGCCCTGTCGCGCAACATCCAGCTGTTCGACGAGTTCATCCGCACCGAGCAGGCCGGCAATGCCTTTCCGATCCGCCTGGTGCAGTTGCCCAACGACCAGGTGATCCGCAGCGGTCGGCTGCTGTTCGAAAACGGCTTCTATGTGTCGCCGGTGTTCTTCCCCATCGTGGCCAAGGACAACGCCGGGCTGCGGGTCATGTTGCGCTCCACCATCAGCGAGGAGCAGGTGCTGTCCATGTGCGAACTGCTGCGTGGCTGCATCGAGTCCTGAACCCATCCATTGCTGCGAGTGTCCGGTTATGCAAACCCGTGGTTATTCAGTTGCCCCCATTCCCCGGTTGCCCCGTTCGATCCTCTACACCCCGGCCTTCAACCTCGAACGGCTGCAAGGCGCTCGGGAGGCGGGGGCCGATGTCTGTCTGATCGATCTGGAAGACTCGGTGCCCCCAGCCAGGAAAGCCCTGGCCCGGGAGCATTGTCTGCAATTGCTCAAGGCTCCGGCGTCGGCGTCCCGGGTGGCGGTGCGGATCAACGAACTGCGCTCGCCCCAAGGCCTGCTGGACCTTGAGGCCTTCATCCGCCATGGCCTGGCGCCGGACATCGTGATGCTGACCATGGTCCGCGATGCCTGCGAACTGGAGATCGTGCGTGCCCAGCTCAGCGAGCTGCAGCACCCGGTGGAGCTGTACGTCACCGTGGAGACCCTGGAGGCCATCGATGCCATCGACCCGATTGCCAGCCAGTGCTCGGGGCTGGTGTTCGGCTCGGCGGACTTTGCGGCCGAGCTGGGGGTGGAAATCGGTTGGGAAAACATGCTCTACGCCCGCCAGCGCATCGCCAACGCAGCGGCGCGCTACGACATCGCCGCCATCGACACCGCCTGCTATCACCTGGACGACCCGCAGCTGCTGCTGCAGGAAAGCCGGGCGGTCAAGGCCCTGGGATTCCATGGCAAGGCCATCGTCCACCCGCGCCAGCTGGCCACGGTCATGGAGGTGTTCAGCCCCAGCCCCGGCGAGCTGGAACGGGCCCGGGAGATCCTGCGTCGGGCGGAGCACAGCCAGGGCGAAATCTTCACCCTGGATGGCGACATGATCGGTCCTCCATTCATCAAGAAGGCCCGCAAGCTGCTGAACAATTTTACCCAGGAGCCACATCCATGATCGCGACCCTGCAACGGCTGGACAACGGTGAGTACCTGGAGTCGCCGGGGATGTTCTTCGAGGACTTCAAGCCCGGCGACGTGATTCGTCACTGGCCCGGGCGCACCGTGCTGGAAACCGACAACACCTGGCTGACCCTGCTGTCGATGAACCATCACCCGCTGCACTTCGACCAGGAGTACGCCAAGGACACGGAGTTCGGCAAGGTCCTGGTCAACAGCGTGGTGACCTTCGCCATCATCAATGGCATGTCGGTGCAGACCATGAGCTTTCGCACCCTGGCCAACCTGGGCTGGGATCAGGTGCGGCTGTCGGCCCCGGTGTTCATCGGCGACACCCTCTACGCCAAGTCGAAGGTCCTGGCCATCCGCCCCAGCCGTTCACGGCCGGGGCAGGGGATCGCCACCATCGAGACCGAAGGCTTCAAGGCCGATGGCAGTGTGGTGCTCAGTTACCAGCGTTCATTCCTGGTGCCCCGGCGCGAGCCTCTGGCCCTGCCCGCGGTCGAACAGGAGGTGCCATGAATTTTCTCAGCCTCGATCGCCAGGCCATGGCTCGGGCACTGTCCATGGGCGAGGCCATCGAGGCCCTGCGCCAGGCCCTGGCACCGGCCATGGCGGACGGTGTGCAAGTGCCGCCACGAACCATCATGACCCTGGGCGACAGTGCCGAAAGCAACCAAGTGCTGGTGATGCCGGCGGCCCTGCCCTTGGCCCAGGCGGTGGCGGTCAAGGTTTCGACCATCACCCCGGACAACCCCCGCCACGGTCGGCCGCTGATCCATGCCCTGGTGATCCTGCTCAGCAGCCAGACCGGGGAAATCCTGGCGCTGATGGAAGGCGCCCATCTGACGGCCCTGCGCACCGGGGCCATGGCCGGGCTGGCCACCGATCTGCTGGCGCGGCCCGCATCCCGGGTGCTGGCGGTGATCGGTGCCGGGGTCCAGGCCCGCAGCCAGATCGAGGCGGTCTGTGCGGTGCGCCCCATCGAACAGCTGTTGCTGCATTCCAGGAGCCTGGACAAGGCCCGGGCCCTGGCGGCCTGGGTCAGCGATCGTGGGTTGTGCCCCCAGGTCATGGTGACCGACAGCGTGGCCCGGGCGGTGTGCATGGCGGACGTGATCTGCACGGCCACTTCCACTGCCAGCGCCGAGCCGCTGGTGCGGGCGGCGGATGTGCGCCCCGGGACCCACATCAATGCCATCGGCGGGGTCGATGAAATGGCCTGCGAGATCGATCCGCTGCTGCTGGGACAGGCGGCGGTGTACGTCGAGGAGCGCGATGCCGCTCTGCGTGAGGCCGGCGAGCTGATTCAAAGCCTGCGCCTGGGGGTGCTGATGCCCGGGGATGTGCAGGAAATCGCCAGCCTGCTGGGCGGCTCCGTCGTCCCGCGAGGCACCGCCAGCAGCCTGTTCAAGTCAGTGGGCACGGCGATTCAGGATGTGGCGGTGGCGGCAGCCCTGCTGCGCTCGGCACGGACCAAGGGGCTGGGCACACGCGTCAGCCTCTGAAACCACAGTGCCTGGGGCCCAGGCATGACAAGGATGAATACATGGCAGAACAACGATTGTCCGGCAAGAACGCGCTGATCACCGGCGCCAGTCATGGCATTGGCCAGGCCATCGCCCTGGCCATGGCGCGAGAAGGGGCCAATGTGGCGTTTACCTATCAGCGCGATGAGGCCGCCGCGGCCCAGGTGCTGGGTCAACTGCAAGAGTTGGGGGTGAAGTGCCAGGCCTTCCAGGTGGATGCAGGGGAGGCCAGTGCCGCGCCGCAACTGGCCGGTCGAGTCCTTGCCGGGTTCGATGAGCTGCATGTGCTGGTCAACAATGTCGGCATCACCACACGCACGGGGTTTCTCGAAACCAGCGTCGAGGACTACCACAAGGTGATGAATGCCAACCTGCGGTTTCCGTTCTTTCTGACCCAGGCGGTGATCGCCCACATGCTCGAACGGCGGATCGCCGGCAGTGTGATCAACGTGTCTTCCATCAGTGCCTTCAAGGCCATCAGCCAGATGGCCCACTACCAGTCATCCAAGGCCGGGCTGTCGATGCTGTCCAAGAGCCTGGCCTACGAGTTCGCTGCCCAGGGCATCCGGGTCAATACCCTGTCACCCGGACTGACCGCCACCCAGGGCAACCGCAACCAGTGGCACAACGATCCGCAGTTGTGGCGCGAACGGGGCAAGGACATTCCCATGGGCCGTGCCGGCACGCCCCAGGATCACGCCGGCGCTGCGGTGTTTCTGGCCAGTGACGAAGCCGCCTGGGTGACCGGTGCCGACATCGTGATCGATGGCGGCGAAGCGACCCTCTGATCATTCCCACCGAGGGCTTGCCCCTCATTTGCATCAGGAAGCGCGATCCATGAATTTTGAAGAGCTCAATCGCCCGTTGTTCGATGTGTTTGGCCAGCGCAATCCGCAGTTGATCAAGCCCCAGGGATACAAGGCGACCCCCTTTCCCCTGGCCCTGTTTCCCGCCGCTGCCTTTCAGGCGGTGGCCGCCGACCTGCGCCTGATCCTGGCGGCGCAGTCGCGGATGCTGGCCCATTTGCTGACCCTGCACAGCCGCGAGCACATCCTCGAATTGTTCAATGTGCCGGTTCAGGTCCGCGACCTGGTGGATTGGTCGCTGCTGGAAAAGGGCGGGCGGCTGATTGGCCGTGCGGACGTTCTGCTGAGCGAGGATGGCCAGTACCAACTGTGCGAACTGAATATCGGCCCGGCCATCGAAGGCCCGCAGTTGCACGAATTCTGCTCGCGTTTTCTGGAGTCGCGAGGGGTGCAGCTCAGTGGCTTCGAACACGGGCAATCGCCCTATGTCGATCTGGCGCGGCTGATCCAGCGCCTGTGCAAGGAGCAGCGGCGCAGTCGGGTGGTGCTCCTGGATCTTCAAGCCTATGACCACTGGGCAGGCGCTTCGGCCTACCAGCCGTTGTTGCGCCATGTGCGTCAGGCCTGTGCGGATCTGGAAGTGGTGCTGATCAAGGAGCATCAGTACCAGGCGCAGTGGTTGAGCGCCGAAGAGGGCGCGCGAACCCTGGTCTATCGCCTGTTCCTGGAGGAGGAGATCGTCGATGGCGGCGATCTGGTGCGGCGTATCTGCGGTTCGGGCGCCTTGCTGCTCAACACCTTTGAAAACTACGTGAGCGGCTGCAAGTCATGGTTCTCGCTGTTTCATGAGCCGGCGCTGCGGGCGGTGCTGGACGCTGAACAGCGCGCCGCCATCGATCGCCGGATACCCATGACGGTGCGGGTCAGTGCGCAAAACCTTGAGGGTTTGCTGCAGCGGCGCCAAGAACTGGTGTTCAAACCCTGCAACTCCACCGGTGGCAAGGGGGTGATCCTCGGTGAGGAAGCCACTGACGAACTGATCCGCGCCTGCGTCGGTCCAAGACCCGGTGAATGGATTGCCCAGGCCACCATCCGCCAGCGCTCCTATGCTTTGCCCCAGGCCTTCTGGAACCAGCCGGTGGAGCAGTTCGTGGTGTTTGGCCTGTACTACATCAATCAGCAGATGTCGGGCCTGTATTTGCGCTGCAACGGTCGCTCCAGGGCGGTCAATGTGCTGTCCGGCGGCATGCCGGGCTGGGCGCTGCCGATCACCGACCAGGAGCAGCGACTGCTGCTGGCGCAACTCAAGACCCAGGAGCCTGAACCGTGCCCTCTAGCGCAATGAACCAGGGCCGGGGAGGACAGGCTCCCCCTGGCGGGAGAAGTGGGCCGGCCCATGATTGAAAGAACCTTCAGCTGGGCGCGCTACGCCACCCTGCCCAGGGAGATCCATGTGGTGCTGTTCGGCACCCTGTTGACCCGTAGCGCGTTCTTCATGATCTGGCCGTTCCTGGCGATCTTCCTGTACCAGGACTATCACCTGGGAGCGACCTTGATCGGTACCCTGCTGGCGGTGGCCATGGTCGGCGGCGCACTGAGCAGTATCTACACCGGCTGGCTCTCGGACCGCTTCGGACGCCGGCGCCTGATTCTGGCGGGCGCCTTGTTGAGCGCGCTGTCGTTCTTGCTGTTCATCGAGGCCGGCTCGGTGTTCTGGTTCGGCGTGGCAGTGGCGGGGGTGAGCATCGGCTGCTCGCTGCTGGAGTCGACCTGCAAAGTGCTGATCGGCGATTACGTGGAGGACCTGCAGTCCCGGGAGCTGGCACTGTATGCCAACTATTTTCTGGTGAACGTCGGCGGCTCCATCGGGCCGTTGATCGGCATGTTGCTGCTGTCCAGCGTGCGCTCCCTGGTGTTCGCCGCCTGCGCCCTGGTGTACACGGTGTTCGGCCTGCTGCTGTGGCGTCTGCTGCGGGACAAGGAGGCCCGAGTGCAGCGACATGCCAGCGCTCCGACCCCCAACTTCCTGGTGGCCTTCGGTGCGGTGCTCAAGCATCGGCGATTTACCCTGCTGATGCTGTGCAACACCGTGGCGGCCTTTGTCTATGCCTCGTTCGACTCGACCCTGCCGCAGTACCTGGCGCGTAGCGAAGTGCAGGACCCGGTGACCCTGCTGGTGATCCTGATCACCCTCAACTCGCTGATTGTGGTCTTTACTCAGTTTCCTCTGTTGCGCTTGCTGGAGGTTTATTCCACTCGCTGCCGGCTGTTCTGGGGCATGGCCCTGATGCTAGCCTCGCAGCTGGTGTTCGCCGGCTCGCCGGTGACGCTGTTCTGGGGGCTGGCGCTGGCCACACTGCTGTTGAGCGTGGGCGAGTTGATCGTGTTCCCGATCTTCAGCATCGAGGTTGACCGGCTGGCTCAGGAGAGTCTGCGCGGCACCTATTTCGGGGTCTCCAGCCTTTATCGAGTGGGCATTGCGCTGTCGCCGATCTACGGCGGCGCCATGCTCGACCTGGTGGGGGGGCAATGGATGTTCATAGGACTGGCCGCGCTGTGCGGGCTGGTCATGGTGGTACAAAACTACGCCGTCAGGTAAAGGGCAGGGTTGCCGCCTGAGGTTCGAAATCTTCAAGGATGAGGTGTATCCGACATGTCTGTAATGCGCATTCTGGACCAACGTTTCGCGGCCGCCCTCAACGGCCTGGGCGCCACTGACAGTCCGCCGGTGATTCAACTGGCCAGCCGTCCCGAGTTTGGCGACTTCCAGATGAGTGGAGTGATGGCCGCGGCCAAGAAACTGGGCCTGGCGCCGCGCGAGCTGGCCCTGCAACTGGTGGAACGGGTGGATCTGCGGGGCATCGCCGAGCACCTGCAGATCGCCGGGCCGGGCTTTATCAATATTTCCCTCAGCAAGGACTTCCTGCGTGAACGCCTGGAGCATGCGCTGCTGACCCGCAACCTGGGGGTCGAGCCGCAGCCGGCCAAGCGGGTGATGGTGGAGTACGCTTCGGTCAACCTGGCCAAGGAAATGCACGTCGGGCACCTGCGCGGCAGCATCATTGGCGACGCCCTGGCGCGGATCAATCTGTTCATGGGCCAGGACGTGATCCTGCAGAGTCATGTCGGCGACTGGGGCACTCAGTTCGGCATGCTCCTGGCCTATATGAAAGAGGCCACCGATACCCGCCGGCAGGACTACGAACTGCGGGACCTGAACCGCTTCTACCAACAGGCCAAGCGGCGCTTCGATGAATCGGAGGATTTTGCCCGCCGTGCCCGGGATTATGTGGTCCGGCTGCAACAGGGAGACGCCGAGGTGCTGCGCATGTGGCACACCTTTGTCGAGGTGTCGCTGTCCCACTCCCTGGATATCTTCCAGCGCCTGGGCCTGTTGCTCAAACAGTCGGACATCCGTGGCGAGAGTTTCTACAACGATGACCTGCAGCCCCTGGTCCAGGCCCTGCAGGACAAGGGCCTGCTGACCGAAAGCCAGGGAGCCAGGGTGGTGATGCTGGCGGAGTACGCCAACAAGGAGGGCCAGGAGGCGGCCTTTATCGTGCAGAAGCAGGGCGGTGGCTTTCTCTATGCCACCACGGACCTGGCGGCGATCCGTTTTCGCATTCGCCAGCTCAAGCTCGACCGCTGCCTGTATGTGGTGGATGTGCGTCAGTCCCTGCATTTCCAGCAGTTGTTCCTGGTGGCGCGCAAGGCCGGCTTCCTGCCGCCCCAGGCGGATTTCGAGCATGTCAGCCATGGCACGATCAAGGGCGCCGATGGCAAGCCGTTGAAGACCAAGTCCGGCGAGTCGGTCAAGCTCGATGCGTTGCTGACCGAGGCGGTGGAGCGGGCCGAGGTGCTGATCGCCGCGAAGAACAACGGGCTGGACCCCGAGGCCCGTCGACACGTGGCCCGGGTGGTGGGCATCGGCGCGCTGAAGTACGCCGACCTGTCCCGTCATCGCAACACCGACTATGTGTTCGACTGGGACGCGATGCTGTCCTTCGAGGGCAATACCGCGCCTTACCTGCAATACGCCTACACCCGGGCCAACCGCGTGCTGACCCGGGCCGGGAGCGTCAAGGAGCAAGGCCTGCAGATCATCGAGCCCCATGAACACAGCCTGGCCATCGAGCTGCTGCGTTTCGAGGATGTGATGTTGCAAGTGCTGCGCGAAAGCCTGCCCCACGTGCTGTGTGCCTATCTGTACGGGCTGGCCACGGCATTTTCGCGTTTCTACGAGTCTTGCCCGGTGATTGCTGACGAGCGTGTCGATGGTTCGCGGCTGAAACTCTGTGAACTGACTGCCCGCACCCTGAAGGAGGGCCTGGGGCTGCTGGGGATCGAGGTGGTCGACACCATGTGATGCCCTGAGCATGGCCGAGGCGGGGCGCGTGCCGCGCCTCGGGCAAAGGGCTCAGGGGCAGGCGGTTTCGTGCAGGTACAGCCACTGCACCGCATCGTCCTGGACCCGGATGATCGCCAGTGACAGGCGCGAGGTCTGGCTCTGGTCCAGGCAATGGGTTTCCTTGTAGCGGATCGCCGCGCTGTGGCCTTCCTGCCACAGGCAGTGCAGATCGCTGACGATGATCTCCAGCCCGGCGCGGGTGCCCAGGGCACCGCGAAACAGCTGCTCCACCTGTGCCCGGCCAACCAGGGCGCCGCTGGTGGTCACCATCTGGAAATCCTCGGCGAACAACGGCAGCAGTTGCTCGATGCAGGCCGCGCCATCCCCCCGTTGATCGGTGAAGACACGGTGAATCAGTTGATGAATCCAGTGCACGCTGTGCTGTGCCTGTTTAACGATCGAGTTGGGCATGGGAGGCCTTTTGTGGAGTGAGTCTGCCGAGGGCCGGCAAGGGAAGCAGGCCGGCCAGGGCGGCCAGCAGCAGGGTCAGGTGATAGGCCGCGACAGCGTCCAGGTACCTGAGCAGGAGGTTGTAGAGCATCAGCAACAAGGCCGCGCCAAGGCTGAAGGCCAGCTGCCGGTTGATGTTCCAGATCACGCTGGCCTTGTGCGTGTCGCTGCCGCTGAAGTCCAGCAGGGCGGTGGTCTGGGCGGTGTTGGCGCCGGCGCCGCCGCCAAGGCCCATCAGCAGGTAGGCCAGCATGATCAGCGGCAGGTCGGATGTCGCGTTGACCCAACACAAGGTGGCGATGCCGGCGCTGTGCAGCACCAGGGCGATGGCGAACAGCCGCGGGGCGCCGATGCGGTGGTAGTAACGCCCGCAGGCCAGCATCGCCAGCAGGGCGCCGGCGGCATACAGCAGCATGAACATGCCGCTGTGTTGCGCGCTCAGGTGCAGGCTGTCCTGCAGAAAGAACAGGCTCAGCAGGTTGACGCCGGTGAAGACCCCGGGAATCGCGTGGTAGATGCCCACCGACAGGCCGAGGCGGGGATTTTTCAGCAGGTGCAGATCGACGATGGGCTGTGGGCAAGCCTGGCAGTGCCTGCGGTACAGCGCGGCCAACAGCAGGCCGGCCGCGAGGCACAGCAGGGCCTGATGGGCCGGGTAGCCGCTGCCGTACAGCGACATGCCCAGCAGCAGGCTGCCCAGGCTGGCGCTCACCAGCAGCAGGCCGCGCAGGTCCGGTCGGGCCGGATGCGCTGTGCGTTCGCTGCGGACCCAGCGCCAGGACAGCAGCGCCGCCAGCAAGGACAGCGGCAGGCTGGCGAAGAACACCCAGCGCCAGGAACTGTGGTCGACAATTGCACCACCCAGGGTCGGCGAGAGTGCCGGGGCCAGCAGTGCCACGGCCATGATCAGGGTCGAGATGCGCGCCCGTTGCGGGCCCTGGAACAGGTTGAAGGTCAGGGCTTGCCCCAGGGGAATCAGCAGGCCGCCGGCCATGCCCTGCACCAGTCGCCAGAACACCAGCCACCTGAAGTCGTCGGCCAGCCCGCAGAGCAGGGCCGCGCCACTGAACAGCAGCATCGAGGCGCTGAGGATCTCCCGGCTGCCGAAGCGTCCTGCCAGCCAGGTGCTGATGGGAATCACCAGGGTCAGGCCGAGAATGTAGGCGTTGGCCACCCAGGCCACGCTGGCGCTGGAGACCTGCCAGTGCGCGGCGATGCTCGGCAGGGCCACCGCCGACATGAAGATGTTCACGCAGTCGATAAAGAACCCGAGAAGAAATACCACCGCCACTTTGTATCTGTAGGTCATGCCGCCTCCGTTTTGCCCGCAGCTTAGGGAGGCTGGGCGGAGACTGTCGAGGTACCTATACTTGACGCATTGTTTAACAGGATTTGACAGTGAGCGAGACCTTTCACGGCCAACTGCACCGGGTGCAGACCTTTCTCGCGGTGGTGGACTTTGGCTCCTACACCCGCGCCGCGCAGTACCTGGGCATCAGCAAGGCCATGGCCAGCCTGCACATCAAGGCGCTGGAGCAGGCCCTGGCCAGTACCTTGCTGATCCGCACCACGCGGCATATCGCCCTGACGGAAAGCGGGCAGGACCTGTATGACGAATTCAAGGGGATTGTCGCCAATATCGATACCGCCTTTGACAACGTGCTGCACGGACGCAACCGGGTCAGCGGCAAGTTGCGCATCAGCTCCACGGCGGAGTATGCAGAGACCTTCGTGCTGCCGATCCTGCCGTTGTTCACCGCGCGCTACCCCGAGGTGCGCCTGAGTTATCACTTCAATTCGTCGTTGAATGACCTGGTGGCGGAAAAGCTCGATCTGGTGATTCGCCTCGGCCACCTGGCGGACTCGGGGTTCAAGGGGCGCAAGCTGGGGGACTACGGCATCGCCCTGGTGGCCAGCCCGGATCTGCTCCAGGGCCAGGAACTGGCGCAGGCCGAGGATCTCTGCCGCTTGCCGTGGATCGGCAACAGCAATCTGGCGGGGCCGCCTTGCTGGACTTTCAATCATCCGCGTCGGGGCGAGGTGGAGGTGCGGGTCAACCCCGGGCATGAGTCCAATTCGGCGACGGCGATTCGCGCCCTGGCCCTGGCCGGCCTGGGGCTGGCGGTGCTGCCCGAATGGCTGGTGCTCGACGACCTGGCCAACGGGCGCCTGGTGCGGGTGCTGCCGCCGTACAGCCTGGCGCCGCAGCCGGTGCATGTGCTGTTTCCCAACAGCGCCCACTTGCCGCGCAAATCCCGGGTGTTCATCGATTTTCTCGCCGAACACCTGGGGCATTGAGGGGGGGCAGGGTGCTGGCGGTTTCGGTGAGTCCGGGGATGGAGGATACTCGCCGGGTCGTTCGATCTGAATTCCGGGGACCCCCATGCCGCTGCAATCCTTGAACAGTCTGTCTGCCGTCGATCCTGTGCAATGGGATGGCCTGCTCAAGGATGGGCAACCCTTTGTCCGTCACGCCTTTCTCAGTGCCCTGGAAGACAGTGGCAGCCTGGGCCCGCGCTCCGGTTGGCAGGCCGAGCACCTGCTGCATGTAGAAGACGGCCGGCTGCTGGCGGCCCTGCCCAGCTATCGCAAATGGCACTCCTACGGTGAATACGTGTTCGATCATGGTTGGGCGGATGCCTGTGCGCGGGCCGGGATCGACTACTACCCCAAGCTGCTGACCGCGGTGCCGTTCAGCCCGGTGAGCGGCGCGCGGGTGTTGGCGGCGACCCAGGCGGACGCCTTCGAGCTGCTGAAAAGCCTGCCCGGTTACCTGGAGATCGAAGGGCTTTCCAGCGCTCACATCAACTTCACCGACGACTTCAGCGATCAGGCCCTGGAACAGCAACCGGGCTGGTTGCAGCGCCTGGGCTGTCAGTTCCACTGGCAGAATCGCGGCTACCGGGATTTTCAGGATTTTCTCGACGCCTTGAGCTCGCGCAAGCGCAAGCAGATGCGCAAGGAGCGCGAACAGGTGGCGGGGCAGGGCTTTGATTTCCAGTGGTTCGAAGGCCATGAACTGGACGAGGCACTGTGGGATTTCGTCTATGCCTGCTACGCCAACACCTATGCGGTGCGGCGCCAGTCGCCCTACCTGACCCGGACCTTCTTCAGCCTGCTGGCCGAGCGCATGCCCGAGGCGATTCGCGTGGTCCTGGCCAAGCAGGGCGGGCGCCCGGTGGCCATGGCCTTCAGCCTGGTGGGGGGCGACAGTTTCTACGGCCGCTATTGGGGCTGCCTGGCGGAGTTTGACCGCCTGCATTTCGAGACCTGTTTCTATCAGGGCATGGACTACGCCATCGCCCAGGGGCTGCAGCGCTTCGACGCCGGGGCCCAGGGCGAGCACAAACTGATTCGGGGCTTCGAGCCGGTGATCACCCGCTCCTGGCACTACCTGCGTCACCCCGGGCTGAATGCCGCGGTGCAGGATTTTCTGCATCGGGAGCGGGTCGGGATTCGCGCTTATGCCGAGGAGGCGAGGGACGCCTTGCCCTATCGGCAGGCGTGATCCTCGCCGCCGTTGCTCAGCCGTCTTCCTTGCCCAGCCAGCGGTAGAGCACGGCGCCGATCACTGCGCCGAGGATCGGTGCCAGCCAGAACAGCCACAGTTGCTGCAGGGCCCAGCCGCCGACGATCAGCGCCGGGCCGGTGCTGCGGGCCGGGTTGACCGAGGTGTTGGTGACCGGGATCGAGATCAGGTGGATCAGGGTCAGGGCCAGGCCGATGGCGATGGGCGCCAGCCCCGCCGGGGCGCGTTTGTCTGTGGCGCCCAGAATGATCACCACGAACATCCCGGTCATCACCAGTTCACAGACAAACCCCGCAGCCATTGAATAGCCGCCGGGGGAGTGCTCGCCATAGCCATTGGAGGCCAGCCCCGAGGCCAGCTCGAAGCCGGGCTTGCCGCTGGCAATGAAATACAGCAGCGCTGCGGCGATGGCCCCGCCGATGACCTGCGCCACGATATAGGCCGGCAGCTCCCTGGCCGGAAAGCGTCCGCCCACCACCAGGCCCACGGACACGGCGGGATTGAGGTGGCAGCCGGAAATATGGCCGATGGCGAAGGCCATGGTCAGCACCGTCAGGCCAAAGGCCAGGGCGACGCCCAGCAGACCGATGCCGACATTGGGAAACGCCGCCGCCAGCACGGCGCTGCCGCACCCGCCGAGAACCAGCCAGAAGGTCCCGAGCAATTCAGTCATGGAACGTTTGAACAAAGACATGAGTGATTCCTTGATAGGTCAACCTATCAACGCGATACAACTGTTATGCATCCCGCGGGTTAACTGCAGGTTCTGTCCCGGAACCTAGGCTCAGTACAGCAGGCTTTTGGCGCAATTCCAGCCCGCAAAAAAACGCCAGGGCCCCTGGAAACAGGGCCCTGGCGTCGCGAGGCACAACCTTCTGCACCTGATTGCAACCTGTAGCCGCTGCCGCAGGCTGCGACCGAGTCCGCAGGACTCGCAAGGCGATTACCACGATTGACCAGGCAAACCGCGGATGCAGGTTCTGCGGCCCCTGCGGTGCCGATCGCAGCCTGCGGCAGCGGCTACAGATCAGTCGCGGCCGCCGGTCAGTCGATGCCGACGAATCCTCCAGTCTGGTGCTGCCACAGGCGCGCGTACAAACCACCATGGGCCAGCAGTTCGGCGTGGGTGCCGGCTTCGGCAATGCGCCCCTGTTCCAGGACGATCAGGCGGTCCATGCGGGCGATGGTGGAGAGACGGTGGGCGATGGCGATTACGGTCTTGCCCTGCATCAGGGTCTCCAGGCTTTCCTGGATCGCCGCTTCCACTTCCGAGTCCAGGGCCGAGGTGGCTTCGTCCATGATCAGGATCGGCGCGTCCTTGAGCAGCACCCGGGCAATAGCGATGCGCTGGCGCTGACCGCCGGACAGCTTGACCCCGCGTTCGCCAACGTGGGCATCGAAGCCGGTGCGGCCCTGGGCATCGGACAGTTGCGGGATGAACTCGTCGGCCCGGGCCTTGCGCACCGCTTCCCAGAGCTCCTCGTCGGTGGCATCGGGGCGGCCGTAAAGCAGGTTGTCACGGATCGAGCGGTGCAGCAGCGAGGTGTCCTGGGTGATCATGCCGATGCGCTCGCGCAGGCTTTCCTGGGTCACCTCGGCGATGTTCTGGCCGTCGATGAGGATCTGTCCGCCCTGCAGGTCGTAGAGGCGCAGCAGCAGGTTGACCAGGGTCGACTTGCCGGCCCCGGACGGGCCGATCAGGCCGATCTTCTCCCCGGGACGGATGTCCAGGTTGAGGTCGCTGATCACCTTGTTGGCCTTGCCGTAATGGAACTCCACATGCTCGAAGCGCACGCCGCCCTTGGCCACGGCCAGCTTGGGCGCCTGTTCGCGGTCGGTGAGTTGCAGCGGCTGGGCGATGGTCTTGAGGCCGTCCTCGACCATGCCGATGTTCTCGAAGATGCCGTTGATCACCCACATGATCCAGCCGGACATGTTGACGATGCGGATCACCAGACCGGTGGCCAGGGCGATGGCCCCGGCGCTGATCAGCGACTGGCTCCACAGCCACAGGGCCAGGCCCGTGGTGCTGACGATCAGCAGGCCGTTGAGGCTGGTGATGGTCACGTCCATGGCGGTGACCACGCGGCCGGCCAATTGGCTTTTCTCGGTCTGCTCGGCGATGGCTTCGCGGGCGTAGCTCTGTTCGAAATGGGTGTGGGCAAAGAGCTTGAGGGTGGTGATGTTGGTGTAGCCGTCGACGATCCGCCCCATGAGTTTGGAGCGGGCGTCGGAGGCGTCCACCGAGCGCTTCTGGATGCGTGGCACGAAGTAGCGCATGGCACCGATGAAACCGGCGATCCACAGCAGCAGGGGGATCATCAGGCGCCAGTCGGCGTCGGCGAACAGCACCAGCGAACCTATGGCGTAGATGGTCACGTGCCACAGGGCGTCGATCACCTGCACCGAGGAGTCCTGCAGCGAATAGCCGGTCTGCATGATGCGCTGGGCGATGCGCCCGGCGAAGTCGTTCTGGAAGAAGTTCAGGCTCTGGCGCAGCACGTAGCTGTGGTTCTGCCAGCGGATCAGGCTGGTCATGCCGGGGTTGATGGTCTGGTGCATCAACAGGTCGTGCAGGCCCACCATCAGCGGCCGGAACAGCAGGGCCACCACCGCCATCCAGGCCAGCTCCAGGCCGTGGTCGGTGAATACCTGGACGCTGGGCGTGCCCTGGGCCAGGTCGATGATGGTGCTCAGGTAGCTGAACAGCGACACCTCGATCAGGGCCACGAACAGGCCCACCACCAGCAGGGCGACGAAGCTGGGCCAGACTTGCTTGATGTAGTGGAAGTAGAACGGCAGGACCCGATTGGGCGGGGTGGCGCTGGGGGCGTCGCGGAAGATATCGATCAGTTGTTCAAAACGACGAAAGAGCATGGGGGTCTTGAAGCCCGGGGTGCGGGCTCTCCTGTTCTGAAAGCGGACGGGGCGCCGGGTAGGGCGCCGCCGTCGGGACAGGCTGGCGGATTCAGTCGATGCGCTTGGCCGACTTGATCAGCACCGGGTCCACAGGCACGTTCTGCATGCCTTGCTTGGTGGTGGTTTGGGAATTGACGATCTGGTCCACCACGTCCATGCCGCTCACCACCTTGGCGAACACCGCGTAGCCGGCATCGCGGCCCGGGTCGAGGAAGGCGTTGTCGGCGACGTTGATGAAGAACTGGCTGGTGGCCGAGTTGGGGTTGGAGGTGCGGGCCATGGACAGGGTGCCGCGAACGTTATGCAGGCCGTTGGAGGCTTCGTTCTTGATCGGGTCGCGGGTGTCTTTCTGCACCATCTGCGCGGTGAAACCACCGCCTTGGGCCATGAACCCCGGGATCACCCGGTGGAAGATGGTGTTGTTGTAGAAGCCGCTGTCGACGTAGTCGAGGAAGTTCTTGCTGGAGATCGGTGCCTTGACCGGGTCCAGTTCGACTTCGATCTTGCCGAAGCTGGTGTCCAGCAGGACGTGAGGCGCCTTGGCCGGTTGGGCGGCCATCAGGTTGGCAGCGAACAGCACGGAGCCGGCGACGAGGGCGATTTTTTTCAGCATGGTTCAGTGATCCTGAGTGGTGGTGTCGACTGTGGTTATGAAGTCCAGCAGGGTGTGGTTGAAGCGCTGCGGCTGGTCCAGCGGCGTGGCGTGTCGGGAGTCCTCGATCACCACCAGCCGTGCATCCGGCAGCAGTTTGACATAAGCCTCTTTGACCGCCACCGGGGTGTAGTCGCGGTCGGCGCTGACGACCAGGGTTGGACAGGTGATCCGCCCCAGACGTTCCTGCACTCCCCAGCCGACGATGGCGTCGAAGCTGGCGAGATAAGCACGTTTGTCGTTTTTTGCCCAGCGCTCGGCCATCTTTTGCCGCAGCTCACCCTGCTCCGGCTTGGGAAACAGGCGTGGCCCCAGGGCCTTGCCGATGGCGGCCGGGCTCAACACCCGGGCCAGGCTCCAGCGCTTGAACCACTGCCAGTAGTCATTGGCGCTGCGTAGCTTGACCTCGGGGGCGCTGTTGACGATGCACAGGCTCTTGAGCAGTTGCGGCTGATCCACCGCCAGTTGGAAGCCGATCATGCCGCCCATGGACAGCCCGGCGTAGTGCGCGGGGCCCAGGTTCAGGTGCTCGATCAGCGCCACGATGTCGGCGCTGAAGCCCGGGATGCTGTAGCGCTCCCGAGGTTTGTCGGAGCGTCCGTGACCGCGAATGTCCGGGATGATCAGCCGGTAGCGGGCCGCGAGCTCGGGGATCTGTTTTTCCCAGTCCAGGGCGCTGGAGCCCAGGCCGTGAACCAGCAGCAGGGGGTCGCCCCGGCCGTATTCCTCGTAGTGCAGGGTGCAACCTTCATGCTCGAAATACGCCATGGCAGAACTCCTGTTCTGGTGGGTGGGACGTCAGGCTTGCTCGGGGGCGGCAAAGGGCGCATCCAGGGGCGCGGTGTCGAAGGTGCGCAGCAGTTCCACGAGGATCTGCGTGGCCGGCCCCAGGGGTTTGTCCTTGTTGGAATAGAGGAAGAAGGTCGGATGGCGGCTGCCGCCCTGGTCCAGGGGCAGGACCTTGAGCAGGCCTTCGCGCAGCTCCCGTTCGATCAGGTGCCGGGGCAGCCAGGCAAACCCCAGGCCGCTGCTGACGAAGGTCGCGGCGGTGGCCAGGCTGCCCACGGTCCAGCGTTGTTCGGCGCCGAGCCAGCCCACATCCCGCGGCTGCTGGCGACCGGAGTCGCGGATCACCACTTGCAACTGGCTTTCCAGGTCCTGGAAATGCAGTTCCCGTTGCAGGCGGTGCAGGGCGTGTTCCGGATGGGCCACGGCGACGAACTCCACCGAACTCATCTCGGTGCCCAGGTAACCGGGAATGTTGAAGCCACTGATGGCCAGGTCGGCCACGCCTTCGAGCAGCACTTCCTCGACCCCGGACAGCACTTCTTCGCGCAAGCGTACGCGGCAGCCACGGCTTTGCGGCATGAAGGCGGTCAGGGCGCGCACCAGGCGCGCATTGGGGTAGGCGGCGTCCACCACCAGTCGCACTTCGGCTTCCCAGCCCTGTTCCATATGGTGGGCCAGGTCTTCCAGCTGGCTGGCCTGCTTGACCAGTTGCCGGGAGCGGCGCAGCAACACGCCGCCGGCTTCGGTGAGCACCGCCTTGCGGCCATCGATGCGCAGCAGCGGCACGCCGAGCTGGTCCTGCATGCGCGCCACGGTGTAGCTGACCGAGGACTGCGAGCGGTGCAGGGCTTCGGCGGCCTGGGCGAAGCCGCCGTGATCGACCACCGCCTGCAGGGTGCGCCATTGATCCAGGGTCACGCGGGGCGCTTTCATGAGGGACTCCTCTTGTCCTAAGCTGGCGCTCCTTATTGGAGACTGCCGAATGAGAAAATTCTGTTGTGTGTTGCTGGCGCTGTTGCCCCTCTGCGCCTGGGCCTATCCCATCGATGTCGAGAAGCAGTTGAACGGCCAGAGCATCGACTACACCACCTTCGATACCGATGAAGACATCGGCTCCATCCAGTTGAACAACTACGGCAAGAACGACGCCGTGTGTTCGGTGGTGTTTCGCAATGGCCCCGAGGCGCCCCGCACCCGCAAGGTGGAAGTGGCGGCCGGCAAGAGCAAGAACGTGACCGCCAAGTTCAATCGCAAGATCATCAAGCTGCGCCTGGACCTGAACTGCCAGGCCAAATGATGGACTCTGGGCCGGCCCGGCGTACTGCGTTAGGGCTGGCTCCGCTTATAAACGAATTTGTTGATTGGTTATAGCAGTTATTTGCGCTTTTTCATCGATATCACTCTGTTTAATCTGCGCTCCATCGACTTACGCATACCCCGATGGAGGCTTCAGCCATGTCCCGCGTCCTGATCATTGAAAGCAGTGCCCGCCAGCAGGATTCCGTATCCCGGCAATTGACCCAGACCTTTATCCAGCAATGGCAGGCCGCTCACCCCGGCGACTCGATCACGGTGCGTGACCTGGCCCGCAACCCGGTGCCGCATTTGGACGCCAACCTGTTGGGAGGCTGGATGAAACCTGCCGAGCAGCGCAGCGCCGCCGAGCAGGAGTCGCTGCAGCGCTCCAATGAGCTGACCGAGGAGCTGCTGGCCGCCGACGTGCTGGTGATGGCCGCGCCGATGTACAACTTTGCCATTCCCAGCACCCTGAAAGCCTGGCTCGACCATGTGCTGCGTGCCGGGGTGACCTTCAAGTACACCGACACCGGGCCCCAGGGCCTGCTGACCGGCAAGCGTGCCTACGTGCTCACGGCTCGGGGCGGCATCTACGCCGGCAGCAGCGCCGATCACCAGGAACCCTACCTGCGTCAGGTCATGGGCTTTATCGGTATCCACGACGTCGAATTCATCCACGCCGAAGGTCTGAACCTGGGCGGCGACTTCCACGAAAAGGGCTTGAACCAGGCCAACGCCAAGCTGGCCCAGGTGGCCTGAGCCCCGTCGGGCGAAGCGGCGCTGCAAGATGGGCGCCGTTAATCCGCAGATAATCCGCCGGTGTTCAAGTAGCGCCTGCGGATCCCCTTCAAGCCGGTTCGCGCATCGAACCTCCCTTTGCACTGGTTGCTCCTTCAGTGCCGACGCCCGATTGCACGCTTAGCGAGATCGGGCTTTTTTTTGCCCGGGATTTCATCTGCGCGGGCAAAACCGCTATCGTCGCCGCCATTCAAGACGAGGCGAACATGGGCTATCTACTTTTTGTCACTCTGATCCAGGCGTTTTCCTTCAGCCTGATCGGCGAATACCTGGCCGGGCATGTCGACAGTTACTTTGCGGTGCTGGTGCGGGTGCTGCTAGCGGGGCTGGTGTTTCTCCCGCTGACCCGCTGGCGCCGGGTGGAACCGGCCTTCATGCGCGGCATGCTGCTGATCGGGGCCCTGCAGTTCGGCATCACCTACGTGTGCCTGTACCTGAGCTTTCGGGTGTTGACGGTGCCGGAGGTGCTGCTGTTCACCATCCTCACGCCTTTGCACGTGACCCTGATCGAAGACGCCCTGAACCGGCGCTTCAACCCCTGGGGGCTGCTGGCGGCGCTGGTGGCGGTGGCGGGCGCGGTGGTGATCCGCTACGACAGCGTCAACCCGGACTTCTTCATCGGCTTCTTGCTGCTGCAACTGGCCAACTTCACCTATGCCGCCGGGCAAGTGCTGTACAAGCACCTGGTGGCGCGCTACCCCAGCGACCTGCCGCATTACCGGCGCTTCGGCTACTTCTACCTGGGGGCGTTGCTGGTGGTACTGCCGGCGTTCCTGCTGTTCGGCAAGGCCCATTACCTGCCTGATGCGCCGCTGCAATGGGCGGTGCTGCTGTTTCTCGGCCTGGTGTCCACGGCATTGGGGATGTACTGGTGGAACAAGGGCGCGTGCCTGGTGACCGGCGCCACCCTGGCGGTGATGAACAACTTGCATGTGCCGGTGGGGCTGCTGGTCAATCTGCTGATCTGGAACCAGCATGAAGACCTGGGGCGCTTGTTGCTGGGCGGGTTGGTGATCCTTGGGGCGGTGTGGATCAGCCGCCGCGGCTCTACGGTGCTGGCGACTCGCTGAGGCAGCGATCCAGGGGCTGGATGCTGGCGGCGCTGCCGGGCTGGTTGTAGCCGCTGCCGTAGGCTGCGACCGAGTCCGCAGGACTCGCAAGGCGGCCGCCGCGTATGACCAGGCGAACCGCCAACACAGGTTTCACGGCCCCTGCGGGGCCGATCGTCCGAACGCGGCCCGAATCTTCGGCAGCGGCTACAGGTTAAAGCGCGTGCTTTTCTGGTTGTGGAACATGGCTGGCGCCCGCTATCGCCGGCAGCAAACCGGCCCGCAGATCGGTGCCGCTGGGCTGCTGGTAGAGGTTCAGGCCAAATTCCGGCATTACCGCCAGCAAGTAATCGAAGATATCCCCCTGGATGCGCTCGTAATCCACCCAGGCCGTGGTGCGGGTGAAGCAGTAGATCTCCAGCGGAATGCCCTGGGCCGTGGTCTGCATCTGGCGCACCATGCAGGTCATGTTCGGCTGGATCTCCGGGTGGCTCTTGAGGTACGCCAGGGCATAGGCGCGGAAGGTGCCGATATTGGTCATGCGCCGGCGGTTGGCCGATAGCGCGGCGACGTTGCCCTGGGCTTCGTTCCAACTCTTGAGCTCGGCCTGCTTGCGCCCGATGTAGTCGGTAAGCAGGCGCACCTTGCTCAGTCGCTGTTCTTCGTCGTCATGCAGAAAGCGCACGCCGCTGGCATCGATGTACAGGCTGCGCTTGATCCGCCGGCCGCCGGACTGCTGCATGCCGCGCCAGTTCTTGAACGACTCGCTCATCAGGCGCCAGGTCGGGATGGAGACGATGGTCTTGTCGAAGTTCTGCACCTTGACCGTGTGCAGGGTGATGTCCACCACGTCGCCGTCGGCACCCACCTGGGGCATCTCGATCCAGTCGCCGACCCGCAGCATGTCGTTGCTGGTCAACTGCACGCTGGCGACGAAGGACAACAGGGTGTCCTTGTAGACCAACAGGATCACCGCCGACATGGCGCCCAGACCGGACAGCAGCAAGAGCGGCGAGCGGTCGATCAGGGTGGCGACGATGATGATCGCGCCAAACACATACAGCACCATCTTCGCCAGTTGCACGTAGCCCTTGATCGAGCGGGTGCGGGCGTGTTCGGTGCGTGCGTAGATGTCCAGCAGGGCATTGAGCAGGGCGCTCAGGGCCAGGAGCTGGAACAGGATGGTGAAGGCCATGGCCAGGTTGCCGAGGAACAGCAGGCTGGTCTTGCTCAGCTCCGGCACCAGGTGCAGGCCGAACTGGATCACCAGGGACGGGGTCATTTGCGCCAGGCGGTGGAACACCTTGTTGTGGCGCAGGTCATTGAGCCAGTGCAGGGACGGCTGGCGGCCCAGCAGCCTGACGGCGTGCAGGACCAGGTAGCGGGCCACTCGTCCGAGCACCAGGGCGATCACCAGTAACAGGGCCAGGCCGATGCCGGCGTGCAGGAGAGGGTGTTGATCGAGGGCTCCCCAGAGATCCTGGGTATTGAGCCAGAGCTGTTTGAAATCCATGGGCTAAAACGATTCTTCTATGAGGCACAAGGGCAGGATTAGAGCATTTAACCCTGACAAAGTTACGGTTAAGGACAAATCGGCTAACAAAAAACCAACTCTTTGCCACCGTTTGCACAAAGAAACTCGGCCTGCGCGCTCGAAACCGTTACCCTATGCAGCTGTTTTTTTGCATATCTTCGAGGTAGCACCCGTGTTTTCCCAATTCGCCCTGCACGAACGCCTGCTCAAAGCCGTGGCCGAGCTTAAATTTGTCGAGCCGACGCCGGTGCAAGCAGCGGCTATTCCGCTCGCGCTGCAAGGGCGTGACCTGCGGGTGACGGCACAGACCGGCAGCGGCAAGACCGCGGCCTTTGTCCTGCCGATCCTTAATCGTCTGATCGGCCCGGCGAAGATCCGCGTCAGCATCAAGACCCTGATCCTGTTGCCGACCCGGGAACTGGCCCAGCAGACCCTCAAGGAAGTCGAGCGTTTCTCCCAGTTCACCTTCATCAAGTCCGGCCTGATCACCGGCGGTGAAGACTTCAAGGTCCAGGCCGCCATGCTGCGCAAGGTTCCGGACATCCTCATCGGCACCCCGGGGCGCATGCTGGAGCAACTCAACGCCGGCAACCTGGACCTCAAAGAAGTCGAAGTGCTGGTGCTCGACGAAGCCGACCGCATGCTCGACATGGGCTTTGCCGAAGACGTGCAGCGCCTGGTGGACGAGTGCCCGAACCGCCAGCAGACCATGTTGTTCTCCGCCACCACCGGCGGCTCCGGCCTGCGGGAAATGGTCGCCAAGGTCCTCAACAACCCTGAGCACCTGCAACTCAACAGCGTCAGCCAGCTGAACGAAACCACCCGTCAGCAGATCATCACCGCCGACCATAACCAGCACAAAGAACAGATCGTCAACTGGCTGCTGGCCAACGAGACCTACCAGAAGGCCATCGTCTTCACCAACACCCGGGCCATGGCCGACCGCATCTACGGCCGTCTGGTGGCCCAGGATTACAAGGCGTTCGTCCTGCACGGCGAAAAGGACCAGAAGGACCGCAAGCTGGCCATCGACCGCCTGAAGCAGGGCGGGGTCAAGATCCTGGTGGCCACCGACGTCGCCGCCCGTGGCCTGGACGTGGACGGCCTGGACCTGGTGATCAACTTCGACATGCCGCGCAGCGGCGACGAATACGTGCACCGCATCGGTCGTACTGGCCGTGCTGGCAACGATGGCCTGGCCATCTCGCTGATCTGCCACGGCGACTGGAACCTGATGTCGAGCATCGAGCGCTATCTCAAGCAGAGCTTCGAGCGCCGCACCATCAAGGAAGTCAAAGGCACCTACAGCGGCCCGAAAAAGGTCAAGGCGTCCGGCAAGGCCGTTGGCGTGAAGAAGAAAAAGACCGACGCCAAGGGCGACAAGAAAAAGTCCGTGGCCAAGGCCCCGACCAAGCGCAAGAACGCCAACCGGCCGAAAAGCGACAGCCTGGTCAGCCAGGACGGTCTGGCGCCGCTCAAGCGCCGCAAGCCTCAGGCGCCGGCAGCCGAATAAGCCAGCGGCCAGCGGTAAACGAAAAACCCGGACCTGGTCCGGGTTTTTTTTGACTGGCTTTCAGAGCTACTCCGGGCCTCGATGGCTCAACTGGCCTTGGGTTTCCCGGCCCATTCCGGCATCCCGGGCAATCTGGGCAATCTGGGCCATGCCCCCGAGTTTTGGCTAAGTGGCCAAAGCTCGAAGAGACGCTTCTGGCGGATCAACAGCCCGCTGCCAAGAAACCTTTCCTGAAAATTCAGAAGTGTCTGATGTGTCGGTTATTGGGGTTAATCCAGTATCGGTACCCACTGCAAGGCCCGGATTCCGGGGAGTGTACGCAGTTTTTCGGGGCGTTCAGCGCTTATTTGACGCCAAGATGATGGCACATTAACATCGCTCGCCCTGTCTGACCCTTGCTGCCCTTTCGAAGGACCGAATATGTCTATCCCCACCCTCGGGATGAGGTTGTGCCGTGCCTTGTCCTGCCTGCTGCTGACGGTCCCGCTGTCCATGGCGATTGCCGCGCCCTTGCCCGCACCGACCTTCAACCCTGGTGACCAGGACCTGATCCGCGACCGGCAGAACCGCCTGCTGGAAGAACAGCAGCGGCGTCTCGAAGAACTCAAGGACTTGCCCGGCAAGAGCGCCGCGCCTGTAGCGCCCAGCGCACCCAGCGATAGCCGCTGCTTCCCGATTCAGGATATCCAGCTCAAAGGCGCCGATTCGCTGTCCGCCAGCGAACGCGAGAGCCTGCTCAAGCCCTATATCGGCCAGTGCCTGGGGGTAGCCCAGCTCAACGAGCTGCTCAAGGTCATTACCAACCGCTACATCGAGAAGGGCCTGGTCACCAGCCGCGCCTACTTGCCGCAACAGGACCTGTCCAGCGGCCACCTGCAGGTGCTGGTGGTAGAGGGCAAGCTCGAAGGGCTCAAGGCCGCCGAGGGCAGCAAGCTCACAGCCCGCGAACTGAACATGGCCTTTCCCGGCAGCAGCGGTGAGCTGCTCAACTTGCGGCAGATCGAACAAATGGTGGACCAGCTCAACCGCCTGCCGTCGAACCAGGCGCAGATGGAACTGGCCCCGGGGCAGGCCGTGGGCGGCAGTGAAGTGCTGGTCAAGAACAACCCGCAAAAGCCCTGGCGCGTCGGCCTGTCGCGCAGCAACGAGGGCCAGAAGAGCACCGGCGAGCAGCAGTGGGGCAGCTCTTTGGAATGGGACAGCCCCCTGGGATTGGCCGACCAACTGGTGCTGCGCGGCGGCCACGACGCCGTCAGCGACCACCAGAAAACCTCGCGCAACGCCATGCTCTACTACAACCTGCCGTTTGGCTGGTGGAACCTCAGCTACAGCTACAGCCAGAGCGAATACCGCTCCCTGGCCCAGGCCGTGGGCTTCAACTTCAAACAGACCGGCGACAGCCAGAACCATCAACTGCGCCTGGAGCGGGTGATCCACCGCGATGCCGTGAGCAAGACCTCGCTGAACAGCGGCCTGAGCTACCTGCGCACCAACAACTACATCGAAGACAGCAAGCTGAGTAACAGCAGCAACCGCCTCAGCGAAGCCCAGTTCGGCATCAACCACGGCCGGCGCATCGGCAGTGCCTTCCTCAACCTCGATCTGGGGCTGCAGGACGGTATTGGCGCCTTCGATGCCCAGCGCGAAAACCAGCGCGACAAATACGGCAATCGCCAGGCCAACGCCCGCTACCGCAAGTACACCGCCACCGCCAGCTACCTGCAGCCGTTCAAGCTGTGGGACGAGTCCCTGGTGTTCAGCAGCCTGGTCACCGGCCAGCGCAGCGAGGATGTGCTGTTCAGCTCGCAACGCATGAGCCTGGGCAGCCAGTCCTCGATCCGTGGCTACAAGGACCAAAGCCTCAATGGCGACAGCGGCTACTACTGGCGCAACGACCTGCGCTGGAGTCGCCCGGTGACCTGGGACTGGCTGCGCCCGGTGTTCGCCGAGTACGGCACGGGGCTGGGCTATGACCTCGGCGCGATCCGCAACGACCGCTATAACGCCGAGCAGCATGGCCGGGTCTCCAGCGACTCCATCGAGTTCTTTGCCCGTGGCAAGAACCTCGCCGCCAGCGTGACCTTTGCTCACTCCCTCGAACGGCCCGAAGCCCTGAGTGAACGCGAAGCGCCGATCTATTTCCGTTTGGACCTGTTCCTTTAATTCCGCTCTTTACCCGAGATACATGACATGGACGTTCGTCAGTTTGCCTTTCTGGCCCGCCAGCCTTCCGCCACCCTGCAAGCGCGGGATACGTTCTGGGGGCTGTCCAAGCGCGGACTGGCGTTCATCCTGGCCAACATGATGTTCTGGCAGCCCGTGGTGGCGATGGCCGACGGCATCGTGGTCAACGGCAGCGGCACCACACTGGGTCAGGCCGGCAATGGCGTGCCCATCGTCAACATCGCCGCCCCCAATGGCGGTGGCTTGTCCCATAACAAGTTCAGCGACTACAACGTCGGCCAGCAGGGCGTGATCCTCAACAACGCCATCAACCGCACCCAGGAAACCCAACTCGGCGGGATCATCCTCGGCAACCCCAACCTGGGTGGCCGCGCGGCCAATGTCATCCTCAACGAGGTCAACGGCGGCAGCCCCAGCCAGCTCAAGGGCTACACCGAAGTGGCCGGGCAATCGGCCCATGTCATCGTTGCCAACCCCTACGGCGTCAGCTGCAACGGCTGCGGCTTCATCAACACCCCGAAAGCCACCCTGACCACCGGCAAGCCGGTGATCGAGAACGGCCAGATCCAGCGTTACCAGGTGGACCAAGGCAGCGTCGCCATTGAAGGTGCGGGGCTCAACGCGAGCAATATCGACCAGTTCGAAATCATCACCCGCAGCGCCAAGATCAACGCCGAGATCCAGGCCAAGCACCTGGCGGTGATCGCCGGGGCCAACGATGTCGACGCCAAGACCTTGAACGCCACGGCGCGGACCGCCAACCCGGCGGATGCGCCGCAACTGGCCATCGACAGCAGTGCCCTGGGCGGCATGTATGCCGGGGCGATCAAGCTGGTGGGCACTGAAGCCGGGGTGGGGGTGAAACTCGACGGCAAACTGATCGCCAGTGGCGGTGATATCCAACTGGATGCCAACGGCCAGTTGCGCATGGCTGACGCCACCGCCGAAAAGGGCGCGGTGTCGATCAAGGCCGGCAGCCTCGATGCCCAGGGCGCGGTCTACGCCGGCACCGAGCTCAAGGTGCAAACCCAAGACGACCTGAACAACCACAGCACCCTGGCGGCGGCCAACAGCATCAATCTGGGCAGCGGCGGGCAACTGAACAACCACGGCATCATCGAAGCCGGGGTCAACCTCGACAACAGCCGCAACCCGAACGGCGATGTCACCCTGACGGCGCAAAACCTGAACAACAGCGGCAAGAGCGTGGTGGCCAGCCGTGATCTGACGGTCACGACCAAGCAGACCCTGAACAACCAGGGCGGCACCCTGAGTGGGCAGCGCCAGGTAACGGTCAGCGCCGCAACTCTGGATAACAGCCATCAGGGCAAGCTGCTGAGCGCCGAGCGCCTGCAACTCGATGCCGATCAGGTGCGCAACGGCCAGGGCGGCCTGATCAAGAGCCAGCAGTCCCTCAACGCCACCCTGGGCCACCTGGGCAACAGCGGTGGCGAGCTGTCGAGCCAGGGCAGCAGCACCCTGGTGCTGGCCAGCATGGACAACCTCACCGGCGTGGTGCTGGCGCAACAGACCCTGGAGATGACCGGTACTGCGGAACTGGACAACCAGGGCGGGCTGCTGTCGGGCTGGCAGGGCCTGACCCTCAAGGGCACCGGCCTGAACAACAGCAACAAAGGCACCGTTTCCAGCCTCAAGGGCGGTGTCGACATCACCCTCAGCGACGCCTTGAACAACAGCCAGGGCGGCGCCCTGGTCAGCCAGCAGGCCCTGGACGTCAAGGCCGCGAGCCTCGACAACAGCCTCAAGGGCGTGATCTCCAGCGCGGGTGCACAGAGCCTCAAACTCAGCGAGCGGCTGGACAACAGCCAGGGCGGTTCCATCGACAGCGCCGCCACCCTGACCCTGCAGGCCATGGCCCTGGGCAACCAGGGCGGCACAGTCAACGCCACCAGCGACCTGGAATTCATCGGCAGTGACCTGGACAACAGCCACGGCACCTTCACCGGCAAGCAGGGTGTCACCCTCGATCTGCTGGGACACTTGATCAACAACCAGGGCACGCTGTCTGCCGCCGGCCCTTTGCTGCTCAAGCGCAGCACTAAGGTTGAGAACCAGGGCGGCGAACTCTCCAGCCAGCAGTGGCTGCGGCTGTTCACCGAACACTTGGACAACCGTCAGAAAGGCCGTGTCGCGGCCAATGACTCGGTGTTGATCAGCGCCAGTGGCGAAGTGCAGAACAGTGATGGCGGCGAGATCCTCAGCCGCGAAGCCGACCTGCAACTCAATGCCGATCACTTGGATAACGCCAAGGGCCTGCTGCAGGCCAAGACCACCCTGGGCCTTGAGGTTGCCGCCGCTACCGGCAACCAGGGCGGGCAGATCATTGCCCAGCAGGGCGACCTGACGCTCAAGGCGGGCCACCTCGACAACAGGGCCGGCAAGGTGTCCGCCCTCAACGGCGGCGCCACCCTGGAAACCGCTGCCGATGGCCGCCTCGACAACCGCGACGGCGCGCTCTTCGCCCAGCAGGGCCTGCATATCAGCGCCAAGGACCTGGACAACAGCGCCGGCCAGATCAGCGCCCGGCAGATTGAGCTGGAGCTGGCTGGCGCCCTGGACAACCGCCAGGGCCTGATCGAAAGCCGCAGCACCCTGGCCACTGCTGCCGCCAGCCTGGACAACCAGCGCGGGCAACTGCGGTCCCTGGGCCTGGTGAGCAAAACCCGCTTCGATATCGGCGGCACCTTCGACAACCGCGACGGCCTCCTGGAAACCGCCAACCACGACCTGGACTTCGACGCCGGCGGCTTCAACAACCGCGGCGGCAGCCTGCTGCACAGCGGCAGCGGGGTGTTCGGCATCTCCATGGCCAACCTCGAAGACGTCGGCGGTCGCCTGAAGACCGCCGGCCAACTGACCCTGGAGGCCGAGCGCTGGACCAACAGCAGTGCAATCCAGGCCGACCAGTTGCTGGTCAAGGTCGACCACCTGACCCAGACCGCCGATGGCCAGCTCCTGGCGGGCAACGGCCTGACCGGCAGCGGCAGCCACTGGAGCAATGACGGCCTGATCGGCAGCGACGCCGCGCTCAACCTCGACCTGAGCGGTAACTACAGCGGCAAGGGCCGCCTGAGCAGCCTCGGGCAACTGGACCTGCACGCCGCCCAACTGGATCTGGCGGACAGCGCCAGCATCGCCGGCGGCGCCAACAGCACCCTGAAGATCGATGGCGCGTTGAACAGCGCCGGGCGCATCACCGCTAAGCAGAACCTGCACTTCACGGCCGCCAGCATCAACAACCACGGCACCCTGGGCAGCGGCGAAGACCTGAACCTCACGGCCGCCACCCTGGTCAACGACCACGGCCTGATCTCCAGCGGCGGCAATATGCAGCTGCTGACCACCAGCTTCACCAACCGCTACGCCCAGGTGTACAGCCTGGGCACCGCGCTGATCGCCAAGGACGACCAGCAAACCCGCGCCGACCTGCTGGACAACCGTTCCGGGGATATCGAAAGCCTCGGCAAGCTGAGCATCGCCGCCAGCACCGTCAACAACGTCATGGACGTGCTGGAGTACACCGAGCACGAAAAGAGCGCGGCCAGTATCACTCGCTTGCCGTGTGAGTGGATTGGTTGCGACGACCGCGGAGGCGGCCGCATCAACGGCTTCTGGGAAGTGGCCGAAACCGATCGCCTGCGAGTGACCAACAGCAGCGCCGCCGCCAGCCTCAACAGCGGCGCCGACTTGCAGATCGACACCCAGGTATTGACCAACACCAGCAGCCTGATCACCGCGGCCGGCGACATCAACGTCAAGGCCGAGACCGTCCACAACCAGGGCCTGCAACCCCAGGAAATCACCACCCTGCGGCGGTATCAGAGCTTCGTCAACGAGACTGGTAACGCCGCTGCCCATGCCGCCGCGTTCAACGCCCGCAACAACCCGACTCCGTCTGCCAGCTTTGCTTCCGACCTCAGCGCCTTTATCGCCTGGACCGGGGTATTGCGGTCTTCCAGCAGCAAAGTGGTGGATGGCGACCAATCCTTCGCCGCCACCATCCAGGCTGGCGGCAAGGTCAACCTCAAGGCTGACAAAACCCTCGACAACAGCGTGATCCGCTCCTTCTACGAGTACGTCGGCGCCGGCAAGACCCTGACCGACACCGGCGTTGGCAACGGCTACTCGACGCCGATCCGGATCAACCCGCAACTGCCCCCGGAACTGGCCCAGCAACAGGTCAACCCCCTGGTACTGCCGGGCTTCACCCTGCCCACCAGCGGCAACGGCCTGTTCCGCCTCAGCGGCCAGGGCAGCACCTTGGCCCAGGCCCCGACGCCTGCGCAGATCGCCGGCCTGCCGGACGCCGCGAGCCTGTCCCGGCCGCACAAGTACCTGATCGAAACCAACCCGGCGCTGACCAACCTCAAGCAGTTCATGAGCTCGGACTACCTGCTGTCCAACCTCGGCTACAACCCGGACGAAAGCGCCAAACGCCTGGGGGACGGTTTCTACGAACAGAAACTCATCCAGCAAGCCATGGTGGCCCGCACCGGCCAGCGCTTTATCGACGGCCAGGACAGCAACGAAAAGCTCTTCAAGCACCTGATGGACAACGCCATCCAGAGCAAGCAACAGCTTGACCTGTCGGTGGGCGTGACCCTGACCTCCGAACAAATCGCCGCCCTGACCCACGACATCGTCTGGCTGGAAAGCCATGAAGTGAACGGCGAACAAGTGCTGGTGCCAGTGCTGTACCTGGCCCAGGCCAACAACCGCCTGGCGCCCAACGGCTCCCTGATCGCCGGCAAGGACGTGAGCCTGATTGCCGGCAAGGACTTGAACAACGTCGGCACCCTGCGCGCGGCCAATGATCTGTCGGCGGTGGCGGGGGAGAACCTGGTCAATAGTGGGTTGGTGGAGGCGGGCGACCGCCAGGATCTGCTGGCGGGCAACCATCTGGTCAACCGTGCTGGCGGCATCATCGCCGGGCGCGACGTGAGCCTGACCACCACTCAGGGCGATGTGATCAACGACCGCACCCTGACCACCCACCAGAGCAGCAGCGAAGACTACGTCCGCGAGCAGCGTCGCGACTTCCTCGACAGCGCCGCCCGTATCGAAGCCGGCAACAGCCTGAGCATCGATGCCGAACGGGACTTCGATAGCAACGGCAGCGCCCTGCACAGCGGTGGCGACACCCGCATCAAGGCCGGTCGCAACGTCAGCCTCAACGCCGTCGAACAAGTGGTCAGCAACGACCGCGGCATCGGCAACCTCGACCAGAGCAAAACCCAGCACGGCGCCACCCTGGAGAGCGGAGGCGACCTGAGCATTGAGGCCGGAGGCAACGTCACCGCCGTCGCCAGCCAGATCGACGCCAAGGGCGACGTCTCGATAACGGCCAAGGACCACCTGACCCTGGCCTCGGCCGCCAATGAACAACACTGGGCCAGCAAGACCGGCACCACCAAGAGCGAAGAGGATAGCGTCCACCAACAAGCCACCACGGTGACGGCGGGCGGGGATGTGACGCTCAAGGCTGGCCAGGACATGACCCTGATTTCCAGCAAGGTCAAGGCTGGGGATGAAGCTTATCTGGTGGCCGGTGGTCAGTTGAACCTGCTGGCGGAGCAGGACAGTGAGTACTCGCTGTATGACATGAAGAAGAAGGGGGGCTGGGGTAGCAAGGAAACCAAGCGCGATGAAGTCACCCGGGTTACCCATGTTGGCAGTGAGATCAGCGCTGGTGGCAACCTGACGCTCAAGAGCGATGGTGACCAGAGGTATCAGGTCGCCAAGCTGGAGAGCGGCAAGGACCTGACCCTGGAGAGTGGTGGCGCTATCACCTTTGAAGGGGTGAAGGATCTTCTTCAAGAAAGCCACGAACAAAGTAAGGGGGATCTGGCTTGGACCAGCTCCAAGGGCAAGGGCAACACGGATGAAACCTTGCGTCAGAGCCAGTTGATGGCCAAAGGCGAGTTGATCATCAAGGCAGCTGATGGCCTGAAGATCGACATCAAGCAAATCGACCAGAAATCCATCAGCCAAACCATCGACGCCATGGTGCAAGCCGATCCGCAACTGGCATGGCTCAAGGAGGCCGAGAAGCGCGGCGATGTGGATTGGCGCCGGGTCAAGGAGTTGCACGACAGCTGGGACTACAGTCACTCCGGGCTGGGGGTTGGAGCCCAGTTGGTCATCATGATTCTGGTGAGCTACCTCACGGCAGGTTTAGCCAGTGGTCTTGTCGCGACCGGGGCGGCTCAGGGCTCGGCAATGGCTGCTGCAACGACGACAACTGCTACGGTCGGAGGTGTGACGACCACCACCACCGTTGCAGCCGGTTGGGGCAACGTCATGGCCAGCAGCATTCTGAGCTCGATGGCCGGTAGCGCTGCAGTCAGTACCGTCAACAACAAAGGCAACCTGGGGGCGGTGTTCAAGGACATCACTTCCAAGGACGCGCTCAAAGGTTATGCCACAGGTGCGGTGACCGCAGGCTTCACCGCCGGAGTTCTGGATAACGCCTTCGGGGTCACTGGCGACAACGTCAACAAAGTGACCAAAGGCTTTGATCTGGGCAGCGTGAAGGATCTTGGCAAGTTCGGCGCCTACCTCGGCGCTCAGGGAGTTGTTCAGGCAGGGGCGCAAAGCGTCATTCAGGGCGGCAGTTTCAGTGAAAACCTCAGCAAATCCCTCACTGCACAAGGGCAGCACTTGCTGCAGGCCGGTGTTTTCAATTGGGTCGGGGACGTTTCGGATGAGTACGACTGGAAAGAAGGTAGCGTAGAAAAGACTGCCTTCCATGCGCTTGTTGGCGGTGCCCTCAGCAAGGCGACAGGGGGGGACTTCGCTACTGGTGCCGCAGCAGCGGGGGCCAGTGAAGCGCTTATTACCCGGCTTTCTGGAGTGATTGGTAACGACAAGAACCTTGAGCTGATGGTTTCTCAGCTCATAGGTATCAGTGCTGCAGCTGCGGTCAATGGTGATGTGGCTAAAGGCGCAGAGATTGCCAAGAACGCTACCGCTTACAACCGTCAACTGCACCCCGAAGAGCGTAAGCGTATTCAGCAACAGGCCAAGGTGTTGGCCGATGAACAAAAAATCAGCGTTGCCGAGGCAGAGCGACGTTTGGCTGAAGCCTTCGCTTTTTATACGGACAAGGCTTGGCAAACAAAGCTGAGCAGATCAGGCGTGGTGTTTGCGGACAGTACTCTGGCGCATCTGGGACAGGCCTTGGCACCGCTGGGGGCTTTCTATGACACACCGACCGAGGTTGTAGGGGATATTCCTGTCGCTCCTGGCCCGGGGAAAATCTATACGCCATCTGAAACCTTGGCGATGTTGAAAAACTATGAGTTTACCCATGCTGACTTCTTCAGCCCGATGGTTAATCTTGAGTACATCACTGATAAAGAGCAGCGGGATTACTATAAAAATAATCTCGATTACCGCCAGTTCGACATTCTTGCAGAGGGCTCAGGGGCTGCAAAGGGTATAGGCGGTGCCCTTAAGGGCAGTGCTGAGGATCTCTATGGCTTTGGCAAGGGGTTGTTAGTAGACACGGCTAACACTGCCAATGGGGTCACCCATGGCTTGATACGAGCTGCGAGTAACCCGCAAGAGGTAATTGCTGCCTTTAATAGCGCCAAGCAGGATGCAGAGAACTTGGCGTTTTTGTACGAATTACAGGGAAATCCTGGCGCCGCTCTTGAAGTCAGGATGAAGTGGGCGACTGAGTTTGCACTGAATTTTGCGGTTATCAACCGGGCTGGCAAACTTGGCAAGGTTGCCAACTCGTTGCGTGACCAAGAGTTGGCGACGCAAGGAGCTGCTGCTGGCGCTACAGGAAGTAAGTTGATCTCTCAGTCCGAGGCCAAGCTGGCAGGCTATAAACCCTGCTGTTTTGCCGCCGGCACTATGGTCGCGACTCCCAAAGGGGAGCGGGCTATTGAAACGCTCAAGATCGGTGATGTTGTTTGGAGCAAGCCTGAACAGGGTGGCGAACCCTTCGCTGCAGCTATCACCGCAACTCATGTTCGAACTGATCAGCCTATCTATCGCTTGGGTTTGAGAAAGGACGGTTTAGGTGGCGTTACAGCGTCGGAGACGCTGGAGGTGACTCCAGGGCATCCATTCTATGTTCCGGCACGCAAGGGTTTTGTCCCTCTTATTGAGCTCAAATCCGGTGATCGCCTACAGTCGTTGGGGGATGGGGCTGGTGAAGGCAGTTCGATTACGGTGGCGTCTGTCGAGCTGCTGCAACCTCAGGGGCGAACCTACAACCTGACGGTGGATATTGGCCATACGTTCTATGTTGGTAAGCTTGGTACGTGGGTGCATAACGTTGGGCCTTGCTATAGCTGTAATAATGGATCGTGTTCGATTCATGAAGCATTATCTGAGGTATCTAATGCGGCAAAAGCTGCGGCAAATGGCAGTGGGCCAGCTAAGGGCTTCTTAGAAGTCAGTGATGCATATTCATCCTCTAAAGCTGTACAAGGGTTGAGTAATTCAAAACCTATTGACTTTATTTACGATCCGGCTAGTCAACGATTCATCATGGGGCGGAACCAATTTGGGCATGATGGGATATTGGATGCTGGAAAAATCCCTTCATCTGACGCTATCGTCGGCGGCGGGATCTGGAAGGAAAATGGAGTTCTTCGAACCTATGAATGGAGCGGACATTACGGGATGAACTGGACTCCCGAGCTTCGTGAGCAGTTCAAGTCCTTTATGAGCAGCCATGGCGTGGATGTTACCCATACTCCCGGGATATCTAGATGATAGATGAACTGAAAAAAAAGTTATTGATGGAGCTCGGTAAGCTAGATGCTCCATGGATAAAAAAAAATGAGTACAACTCTGAAGGGGACGATTTGAGTTGGCTTCCTGTAGCAAAGTTGTGTGGGGGGCGTTTTCTTTTGGGGCTTACTTCCAAGGGCCTTTGGGCTAGATCGACAGAGTTTTTTGTTCAGACAGTCAGCGACGAAGCTGCGTGTGTATTTTTTTTGCCAGTATTAGAGGAGCTTCCAGAAGTGGTTCGTTGCGAGATGATCGATGGGCTTAAAGGTTATGGGCTTTCCGAGGGCTTCATAGACTTATTTCCATTTGAACAAATTGTTTTGGCAGGTCTTAGAAGTCAGAGTGAGTACTGGTCTGGCTTGGCATTGAAATGGGCTTTATTCGTTCCGAGATCTAATAGTTTGGATGCGGAGTTAGAGGTGTTGAGTAAAGCTGGAGAGACTCAACAAATACGTCACTCGGCCAGAAAAATAGCTAAGCAGCTAAAAACTTTGTGACATAGGTCCAAAAAAGGGGAAAACCTAAGGTGACGGTAAAGGGAGCTGTGAACGGTACTGTATTTGAGAATGTCAATCAAAGTTTGCGCTGCACTTCAGATGCCATTCCTATCTTGGAAAGTTCCTGATGAGTGCTCTGGATATTATGCTTTTCCCCGAAGAGTTTGCTGAACTGAATCGTCGCGTACGTTCCGCTACTAAGGAAATCCTGAAGAAGACTTCCCGTTTCTGGTGAAATACGCCGATCCCGTTGCCCGAGTTTCCCGATGAAGCAGATGACTTTCGCCGATGCCGAGTACGCCGGCAAGCGTAAGCAAACCCGCAAGGAGCTGTTCCTGATCGAGATGGATCAGGTGGTGCCATGGAAAGGTTTGATTGCCCTGATCGAGCCGCACTACCCCAAGGGTGAAGGCGGCCGTCCGGCCTATCCGTTGATGGCGATGCTGCGCGTCCATCTGATGCAGAACTGGTTCGGCTACAGCGATCCGGCGATGGAAGAGGCACTGTACGAGACCACCATCCTGCGCCAGTTCGCCGGCCTTAGCCTGGAGCGCATTCCCGACGAAACAACCATTCTCAACTTCCGTCGCCTGCTGGAAAAACATGAGCTGGCAGCCGGCATCCTGGCCGTCATCAATGGCTATCTCGGCGACCGAGGTTTGTCGCTGCGCCAAGGTACTATCGTCGATGCCACGCTGATCCATGCGCCGAGTTCGACCAAGAATCAGGACGGTAAACGCGACCCGGAAATGCACCAGACGAAGAAAGGAAACCAGTATTACTTTGGCATGAAGACCCATATCGGCGTGGATGCCGAGTCCGGCTTGGTGCATAGCGTGGTAGGCACAGCGGCCAACGTGGCGGACGTCACTCAAGTCGACCGACTACTGCATGGCAAAGACAAGGCGGTGCATGCCGATGCTGGCTACACCGGGGTGGAGAGGCGGCCCGAGCACGAAGGAAGCCAAGTCATCTGACAGATTGCGGCGCGCCGCAGCACCTACAAGAAGCACGGAAAACGCAGCCTGTTGTACCGAATGAAGCGCAAGATCGAGAGAGCCAAGGCGCAGACACGCGCCAAGGTCGAGCATCCGTTTCGTGTGATCAAGCGCCAGTTTGGCTACACCAAGGTTCGCTTCCGTGGGCTGGCAAAAAACACCGCGCAGTTGGTCACGCTATTCGCTCTTTCAAATCTGTGGATGGCGCGCCGGCACTTGCTGACGAATACGGGAGAGGTGTGCCTGTGATGCAGGTAGTAGCCGTCGCGAGGTGCTCGCGGCGGCTAAAAACAAAGAAGTGAGCGGGTGATTTGGTCGTTTTAGATCGACTCCCTGCTTTCAAAAATGGCAGGTGCGGAAGTCGGTTAAAAATATCGGACTACTTCAGACCATCCCTAGATGGGCCTCATATCAGGATATGTCTGAAGCATTTCAGAAGGCTCAGGCGATCTATAGAAAAACCGGACAATCCTCTGTCACAGTTGATTTGGGGCGAGTTATTGGGGAGGGATACTTAAAGGGTGGGGGTAGTTATGTGCAGACTACAAAGGCCGTTGTGCGGTTCGATATCAACGGTAAACCATATACGGCTTATCCAAAGTTGAGGTGATTTATGATTAAGGTTGGTTTTGTTGTTCTGGAAGCTGTATTGGCTCCAATAATCGAGCCTCAGGAACCTCTGTATTCAAAGCTTGCTTGTGTTGATGGTGAAGATGAACGGCAATTAAGAGAGGTTATTTCTGAGTATGTTAGGCCCTATTATGACTCATTTGATACTTGGAGTAAGGGTGTGATCTCAAGTTCTATACTTTACTTTTTTCATGTTGGTTGTCTTCCTGGTGGAGTATCTTTAGAGTCGTTGCCGGTGCCTTTTGATTTTCCGCAAGATTTAAGAGTGATTTGTTCGTGCTTGATCGATGAGTTGGCTATTGAAAGACGAGGAATTGATGTGCGGGAGTATGAGTATTGTGATGAGCTAAGCTTGGTTCATCGCTTGAGGCGAAATAGAAGTTGATGTGGTTGATGTAGTCGATATGTGGCGTGATTGGCTGATATTTTTATCGGCTAGGTTTGGTTGTTTGTCTCTATTATAAATTTTATTGTTGTGTTTCTTGGTGCTTTATCTACTCTCGTGTTGCTATGTACTAGATGTTTTTAGGAGTTCTTCGATCAAGTTCGCAAATGTGCTGAAATACACCTGACTTCCTGATACGAGCCACCCATGAGCCAGATGAGCTTTTCCTACTTCGAGTAAGCCGGCAGGCGCAAGTAGACGCGCCGCGAACGCTTCTTGGTCGAGATGGATCAGGTCGCGCCCTAGATTGGTTTGCTAGGGCTCATCGAGCTTTACTACCTGAAGGCTGGCGGCGGCGAAAACCTTATCCGCTGGAAACCATGCTGTGTATCCATCTGTTGCAGAATTGGTTCTCTTTGAGCGATCTGGCCATGGAAGAAGCGCCCTACGAAATCAAACCCATGCGCCAGTTCGCAGGCCTGACGCTGAGCGCGACGATCCCCAAAGACACCACAGTCATGAATTTCCGGCACCTGCTGGAAAAGCATCAACTGGTACCTGCGATCTTTGCGATCATCTACGTCTATTTGTAGGAAAAAGGCCTCTCTCTGCGTCAGGGCACTATCGTCGATGTTACAAGTTATCTGGATTATATTTTTGTTATCGAAAATTAATATTTCCCGGCATTGCCAGGGAATGTTTGTTGTTACTCTGCTGTAATCACGAGTCTATTCTTACTGGCTTCAATTCTGATCTTCTGATTGACACCCAACCCAGCATGTTGCACCAAGTGCCTGTAGTGCCTGTAGTGTTTTAGTAACTCTCCGCACTCAGAGTTGTCTCAACCAAGAGGGCCGGCATCTACTGAGGGTAGTCAAGTGGTTACGCCAAATGGGAAATTGTCCAGCCCGACTCACCCGTTAGAAAAGCATGGGTCCGATGCTAGTGATGGATACCTTGAAGATAGGGTTCAAAATGAGTTGATTAATAGTAAGCGTACAGGCTCACGAACAGCGTTCAATGATCGTGCGCAAATGGAGGATGCTATAGTCATAACATTTTTAATTAAGGCGCAAGATTTGAATTCATGGTTGGCATCCTCACCTCCTGCGGGTATGACTAAGGCCTTCTTGGCTGATCCAGGGTTAGGGGGGCGAGGATTTTAAGTTCTTACTACAGCTGGTCAGATATTCTAAAATAGTTAGTCCTATACCTAATGTTAACTTAGCTCGTAAGTCTGATGGGAAAGGTGGTTATATGATTCATACGGCACATCCTGAATTCTAATGGAGAGACATGTGGCTAGTCTTGAGTGGAAAGAAAATTTGCTTGATATTTTTGCTGCTACTGTGAATCAACAGACACTTGAAGAGGCTGCTGAGGATATGGCGTCTTTGAGTTTTTGTTATCCCGGCCTTCACGAAGATTATTTGAGAACTTTTGATTTTTCTATAAAAGCTTTGCAAGCTGGTGATAACTATCCAGTTGAGTGTGTAAATAGAAGTGGCTATAAGGTTCGTGATGCTGAAAGTGCTCTGGAGCTTGTTGAGGATCTGAGGGAAATTTATATGAGAATCTATGTGGCGGGAAAAGTCGAAGGTAACTAATGCGATAGAGGTGGATGGGCTGTAGTCGTGGCAATCAATATATCTGTTTCACATTGCTCCCGGTTAGCAGGTGAACAGTCCAAAGTCTAAAAGCGGACAGATATGCTTGTGACGGTGAGGGCGGGGGCTATCTCTCTCAAGTCGGAAGTCGAAGTTGGTGTGATAGTCGTTCGGTTGAGGGCTGTTATCTGGTCCAGGATGCAGGCTTGGGCGTTATCGTCAAAGAGAGCAAGTAAGCCTTTGATCGGTATCCGATCAATTGCGATAAAAAAGGGCGACTTTCAAGCCGCCCTTTTTTGCTTACTGGAGCACCTGCTCCTGCATCCGCCTTGTCGTCACATCCATCAAATCACACCCATCGCGCAGCAAAATGCTGCACACCAGCGACAGTTCCTGCAGCACCACTGCACCTTTGGGCGCTTCATCAGAAACCGCGAAGTTTTCCAGTAGTTGAGTCACAGCGCGAATGCGATACGCCGCTGCATCGTGCAGGACGTCTATGGGAGCTTGGGTATCGATCAGCAGGGATGGAATGTTGCAGTCGTGACCGGTTATAGCTTGATAACGCGTCATTTATTGAGCCTCTTTAGTTTGACTGAGGACTCTGTAGATCAGGTCGCCAAACCCGGTCGTCCTTTCAACGACCCCTCGACTATATCCAGCGCTCCCCCTGTCCTTAAAGCCCCATTCCTACTGGACTGTCTGCTTCTGCCGTAAGGCAATTCCTAATTTGCCGAGAGTATCTTTTCAAGCCGGTCCGCCACGATTTTCCTGGCTTACAATGCCGCCGCTTATCGCCATGCCACAGGTGGTTTTCAGGTGGCGGTGCGTTGTTGAAAACCTTCTCAAGGAAGATCCGTCATGCGTCTGTTGTCTCTGCTCTTCACCCTAGCTCTGCTCGCTGGTTGTGCCTCCACCCCGGACTATTACATCTCGCCCAAACCGGTGCAGATTCCCGCCACCGCCACTTATTGGATCGACACTTTCAACCTGCAACTGGTTGGCGAGAGCGAGCGCTTTCTGCCCGAGGACAAGCTGCGTCAGCAACTGGGCATGGAGTTGATCCGGCAATTGGGTAATGCCAATCGCTACGCCGCCACCAAGGACAGCGCCGACTATCTGCTGGATGTGAATGCGGTGTACAAGCGTCGGCTCAGTGATTCCAAGGGGGGGCTGGTGTCGATGGTCGTCGATGACAATACGATCCTGGCCAGTGTCGATTTCGGCTACAAGGTCCAGGTCAAGCGCGACGGCGCCGAGGTGTTGCATTTCGCCCAGGAACGCAATGGGTTGCAGCCTGCCGGGGCCATGGGCCAGTTGCGCAATATGAAGACCATGTTGGGGGCGATTACCAACAGCGGTAATTCGGATGTGGAGAACTTCTACATTCGTGCTCTGCCGAAGTTCATCGTTCGTGATATCACGGCCATTCCTTCTCGTTGAGTGGGTATGTAGCGGGATTGTAGGAGCGAGCTTGCTCGCGATGAACCCGATGGCGCCGCGCTCTGTCAGTAACAGCGCGTGATCGTTGGCGTTCTTCGCGAGCTAGCTCGCTCCTACATGGGGATCAGCGTGTTTTTTGGGTTACAGCTTTTTGACCGGAATGCAGATCTCACACTCCAGCTCTCCCGTCTTGAGGTCGTAGTACGCATCCGCCGGGTAGCGCTCGAAGGCCGGGCGTGGGTCGAACTGCAGGCCGCTCTTGGGTAGCCAGTCGCGGCACAGTTCGATCCAGGCGTCGGCGATAGCCGGGCCCAGGCCGCGGAAGTGGGCCACGGCGTAAAGGCCGCCGGGCAGGGTGGTGACGACGGCGGGGGCGCTGGCCTTGAAGTCCTTGGGCACTTCGACGCAGGCGTCGTAGCGGCATTTGTCGGCGGGGGTGAGGTCCGGGTCGTCGTGGCCGATGCCGTAGCGCACGTGGTTGAACAGCTGGTGTTCGAGCATCCAGGGCATGGCGGTTTCGCGCCAGAACAGGCCGATGCCGGGCCCGTAGGCGCCGATGTAGCGCAGGTAGGCCACGCGGGTGGCGGGCAGTTGCTGCAGGGTGACGTTCATGCTGGTTTCCTTCAGATGAATGAAGGCGTCAGGATCGTCGAAGGCCGGGATGTGGGTCTGATCAGGATTGCTCAATTCACGCAGGCGGCGTTCGCGGATGTCGTCGAGGCGGCGGTGCCAGCGTTTGGGTTCGGTGTCGCGCCAGGTGCTGGGTGAGACCGAGAAGTGTTGCTTGAAGGCCCGGGAGAAGGCTTCGCCGGAGCCGAAGCCGACATCCATGGCGATTTCCAGGATTGAGGCTTCTGGGCGGCTGGCCATCAGATAAGCCCCACAGGCCAGGCGCCGACGCCGCAGGTAGGCCCCGAGGGGCTCTCCGACCCAGGCGCTGAACAGGCGGTGGAAGTGGTAGGGCGAGAAATGCGCCACCCGCGCCAGATCCGCCAGCTCCAGGGGCTGGTCCAGGTGTTGGTCGATATGCTCCAGCACCCGGCTCATGCGCAGGGTGTATTCGTGGAGGCTGTGGTAGGCGGCGCTCATGTTTGCAGATTAGTTCGCTGTGGGGCGGACGTTGCAGTCTGCCGCAGATTTGTGCCGTTTGTGAGAGCCAATCGCCTGTCGGTACGATTCGCCGGCAGCCGGCTCCTACAAACGCCCCGTAGCCGGCTTGCCGGTTCAAGCGTCACCACAGCAAGGGCGGCTTCCCTTGCCTTCGGGTGTCTGTTCGTAGCGGTCATGGAGGCGGACCCAGTCCATGATCTGCTCTTCATTGCGCCCTTTGGGCGTCAGATCGAGGAAGTTATAGGCCCCCACCAGCAGGTCCAGTCCGCGGGCATAGGTGGAGTAGGTGTGAAAAATCTCACCCTGGTCATTGCGATAGAACAGGCTCAGGCCGGGTAACTCGGCTTCATCGCCACTGGCCTGTTCATAGTTGTAGGTCGCGGTGCCCGCGGCTAGCTGCTGGGCGCTGAGGCTGACACCGAAGTCCTGGTTGAAGTCGTCACCGGCGCTGGAATACCAGTCGAAGCGCCAGCCCATGCGTCGACGGAAGTCCTGGAATTGGGCATAGGGCGCGTGGGAGACAGCCACCAGCGTTACGTCGTGATGGGCCAGGTGCAGGTTGGCGCCGTCGAAGTGGTCTGCAAGAAAGGAGCAGCCCTTGCAGCCTTCTTCCCAGCCGGCGCCGAACATGAAGTGGTAGACCAGCAACTGGCTACGCTCGCCGAACAGTTGCGCCAGGCTCAGTGCTCCGTCGGGGCCTTGAAAGCGGTAGGGCTTGTCGATCTTGACCCAGGGCAGCGCCCGTCGCTCGGCACTGAGCTGGTCGCGCTGGCGGGTCAAGGCCTTTTCATGGATCAGGTGCTGCTTGCGTGCGAGCAGCCATTGTTCCCGGGAGACCACGGGGTGATCGGTAGTGCTCATGGCGCTTCTCCTCAAGGCAGGGGGCATGGGTCTTACACACGCTAGTCGTTTGGCGCAGGGCTGGATCGACAAGCTGCCCAGCGGTTTTCCGATCAGGGGTCAGGCTGGCGCGGCGTATTTCCTGAACGGCTGAAAACCCGGTCGGTCACAACCTATGAACGGCATTTCATTCTCATGTCTGGAGGTTGAACCGCAATGACCACATATAACTGGGATCTGATTGAACGACTGCTGCACGAAGTGCAGAACGGCGCCGGCCACAGTTTCACGCCTCGCCCCTACGCCGAGCAGCATGCGGCGGCCAAGGAGGCGGAGGGTGAGCCCACCGGCAATCTGGATGAGCTGAAAGTCACCGCCACCCAGTACGAAAAGTTGCTGCTGGACCGGGGCTTTATTGAAACCAGGCCCGAGGAAGAGGGCGGCAACGGCGAGAACTTTGTACTGACGCCTCGTGGCTCAAGCCTGCTGTGTCTGATCGACAGCAGTATTCCGGGCAACGATCACCCGCGTCAGGTGCTGGATGAACAGGCTGATGCCCTGGCTGCGGATACCTTTGATGAGGTGGCCTCCAAGGCGCAGATCGCCTAGTTTCGCGATGCTAGCCCTGGCTCGCGTTCTGCAGGCATTTCAGGGCGGCGAAGTCCTTGCGTACACCGTCGATTTTCTTCAGCAGGTGCTGGCGTTGGTCCACGCTGCTGGCGGCCATCAAGTCAACCAACAGGCTGCGTGCGGCCTGTTCGGTGTGGGCGTAGGCCTGGCGGTAGTCGTCCGTCCATAAACTCTCGCGGTTGATCAGCAATTGCTCGATGCGCTGTGGGAAATCGCTGTCTCGGCGTTGCGCCACCGCGGCGCTGAATTGCGTCTGCCAATGGACGCGATTGGCGATCCACTGCTGGTTCTGCTCTCCCAGGGAGGCAGACCATTGCTCGATTCGTTGTTGCTGGCTGGGGGTCAGGGGGCCAAGCCAGGCATTCAGGCGCTTGCTCATGCGCTGACTGCGCTGCTGGATCTGTTGCGCCAGTGATGGCGTGAGGTACTTCTTGCGGTGTTCTTGCTGGTCCTTGGCGAAGGCGTTGTTCATCTCGTTGACTTGCCCGTCGTCCAGGTCCTGGAGCAGTTCTACAGCGGAAGGGGTGATCTGTCTTACAGTCTCGGCGATGGCCTGCTTGGCTTCCCGGGTTCGTGCTTGCAGGTCCTGATCACTGACCTGATTGCTCTGCACCATCAATTGCAGGCGATCGAGCCAGTCCAGATAGCCGGGCAACTGGGTGCTGCAATGCCAACTCAGGTGCTGCTGCAGACGCTGGTTGAACCAGCTTTTCTGCTCGCTGTTCATGTCCAGGTAGTCGTTGAGGGTCCAGGGGATGATTACATCCAGGTTGCGATAGGCCAGGCCGACTCGGCTGCAGGCGCCGAGCAGCAGGCTGAGGATCAGCAACGAGATAAGCAGGGGCCACTGGCGCGCCATGTTCGAGTCCTTGCGAGTTCGGGTTCCTGCATCTGAACCCGGAAGGCTGCCGGCCGTTCAGTCGCAGGGCGGAAGGCCGACAGTGATGAACTGGGAGTTGGCTGAAACTATTGATCCAGAGAGCTGCAAGGATAGCGGCCAGGAACAGCGGATAAGGGCCGTTGGTCGACTTTTAGTACTGGGGGGAGGAGAGAAGGGTGCCAGTCCTAGCGCTTTGAGGGCAAAGCGCTAAGGGACCAGGATAATGCGGGGGAATTACTTCTTGCCGAGGCTGATCTGCTTGGATGGGCCGAAAGTCTGGCCGCTGACGCCTTTGGCAATTTGCTGGATTTCGCCGCCCGATTTCAGGAAGGCCGCGATTTGTTCGTTGATCGATTCGCTGGTTTCAACGGCGGGAGCTGGTTTTGCTTTGCTGTTGGAGGCTTTTACTCGCATGGCGGCCATTTAACCTTTTGGGAAAATTAATTTGGCCAGGCATCTTATCAGAAATACTTGACAATTGCTTGGTAAATATCCTCTGAAACAGAGGGTCGTTTTTTGGGCTTTTTCCTTAAGTTGATCTTGCTGACATCTTCCTAAGTGGCTGTTTTAAATAAAGACCTGTTACTGAAAATGCGGCCTGGTGGCTGTTTGCCCCTACCCGGCAGGTCGCTGTTGGCCTGACGAATGGCCGCTTGAGCGCCAGTGATGCTAGAAAAACCAAGGCTCTTCACGGATTTTTCCGGTCCGGGACTCAGGAGCGCCAACCTGGGCGTGGAAAACAGGTAGAATGCCGCCCACGCAATGAGGGTATTGGAAATGGCTTTAGTCGGGCGCTACAACAGTTTGCAAGTGGTTAAACACACTAACTTTGGTTTGTATCTGGACGGAGGGGCGGACGGCGAAATATTGCTGCCCAATCGTTATATTCCCAAGGATATTCCCAGTGAAGATGAAGACTGGTTGAATGTTTTTGTTTATCTGGACAGTGCCGACAAGTTAATCGCAACTACCGAAAAGCCGAAAGTTCAAGTTGGCGAGTTTGCCAGCCTTAAAGTCGTCGAAGTTAACAGTATCGGGGTATTCCTGGATTGGGGATTGCCCAAGGACCTGCTGCTGCCCTATTCGGAAGAGAAGCGCCAGATGAATGCCGGCGAATACTGCGTGGTGCATGTCTATCTGGACAAGCACACCCGTCGTATCACGGCCACGGCTCGCCTGGACCGCTACCTGGACAAGACTCCGGCTAACTACAAGGTTGGTCAGGAAGTCGACCTGTTGGTGGCTGAATCCACCGACATGGGCTTCAAGGCGATCATCAACAACAAGCACTGGGGCCTGATTCACAAGAACGAAGTGTTCAAGTTCCTGCGCTCCGGCATGCAAGAGAAGGGGTTCATCAAGGAAGTGCGGGCCGATGGCAAGATCAGCCTGAGCCTGCAACCGGTGGGTGAAGAAGCGGCCACCAGCCTGAACTCGAAGATCCTCGCCAAGTTGCGCGAAAACAATGGCTCTCTGGCGGTCAGCGACAAGAGCGATCCGGCCTTGATCAGCAGTTTGTTCGGGGTCAGCAAAGGCAACTTCAAGAAGGCCATCGGCGCGCTCTATAAACAGGGCCAGATTGTCATTCACGCAGATCGTATCGAGCTAAGCTGATACTTGTTTCGCTCTGGGGTGGATGTGCTTAAAGCCCCACCTCTTCTATGTCTCGTGTTGCTTGTCTTTCCTGGTGCGGCCGGCCTTGCAGCACGACGGCTGGGCGCGCGCCTGGGGGCGTTGTCTTTTCCACAGCGGGTAGCTGTCATGTCGATGAATCAATCTGAGGGACTGCGGTGAGCATCGAGCGGCGCAACGCCGATGGTTTTGCCCTGCAGGTGATGCTGGGGTTGTGCCTGATCTGGGGCGTGCAGCAGGTGATGATCAAATGGGCGGCGGCGGATATTGCCCCGGTGATGCAGGCGGCTGCTCGTTCCGGGATTTCGGCGCTGCTGGTGGCCCTGCTGATGTGCTGGAAAGGGGGCTGGTCCCAGGTCTCCAGTACCTGGCGAGGCGGTTTACTGGCCGGCGCCCTGTTCGGCCTGGAGTTTCTGTTCATTGCCGAGGGGCTGAAGCTGACGAGCGCCGCGCATATGTCGGTGTTCCTCTACACCGCCCCGATCTTCACTGCCCTTGGGGTCAATTGGTTGCTGCCCAGTGAGCGGCTGCGGCCGTTGCAATGGTTGGGGATCATCCTTGCTTTCATTGGCATCAGCATCGCCTTTGCCGGTGGAATCTCCCTGGACAATCTGGATCGGCGCATGCTCCTGGGGGATGTATTGGGATTACTGGCGGGCCTGGCCTGGGGCGCGACCACGGTGGTGGTACGCGCCTCGCGATTGTCGGAAGCGCCAGCCACACTGACCCTGTTCTATCAGTTGGTCGTCGGGTTCGTCGGCCTGCTACTGATTGCGGTGCTCAGCGGCCAGGTGACCCAGGTCAGCCTGACCCCGGTGGCCGTGGCCAGTGTGTTGTTCCAGGGGCTGGTGGTGTCGTTCTTCAGCTACCTGACCTGGTTCTGGCTGCTGCGTCGCTATCTGGCGGCGAACCTGGCGGTGTTTTCGTTCATGACACCGATGTTTGGCGTGACCTTCGGCGTGCTGTTGCTGGGTGAACCCTTGAGCCTCAACTTTGTGCTGGGGGCGCTGCTGGTGCTGCTGGGCATCACCTTTGTCAGCGCCGAGCAATGGCTGCGTCGGCGGATCAAGCGCTTTCTATAAGCCGCTGCCCAGGAGACTGCCGGGCAGGCGCCACAGGCGCTGCGGGCCAATGGCTGAATAGCCTTGGCCGATTCGCTTCAATCCAGTAACAGTTCATTGCTATTGCGAGGCAGCGCGCGGGAAAAGTTAGGACTATTATCTGCTTGAGGCGGCGCAGTATCGCCGCTCAGCACGACCCTGAGGGGGCACTATGAAAGACAAACTGCAAAGCTGGCTGCACGACCTTGGTGTCGCACTGGGCCTGATCGAGCCACCGCTGCAACCGGTGCCGATTCCTACCGACGAAGAACTGCGGCGCCGTCAGCAACGTCGTCGTTGAGCTCAGGGCGAGAGCGGAGTGCAGACTTCGGCTCTCGCCAGGGTTTTCTGGCCGGCAGTCGCTCGGCCATCCACCCGAGGCAATCGGGTCAATCCTGTTTTTGTCGGGACTTTTCCAGCAACCATTGCACCAGGTCGTCGACCTTTTCCAGGCGCCAGAGCGCTCGCTGTTCTTCCCGTGGGGAGATGCAGAGATCGAACCTGTCCTCCAGGCGCCAGAGCAGCGCTTCGATATCCTCCCGGTCGAGTCCCAGTGCTTGCAGAGCGCTTTGGTCATCGAAGTCGGTGCGTTCATCCAGCCCCCGACGGATGAGCAGGTGTACGGCCACGCGTGCTTCGGCCCGTTTCATCGAGTTACTCCCGAGGAGCGAGCAGGTCAGGCGGGACGGGCAGCGTCGGCGCGGGTCTTTTCCAGGATCACCTGGCTGAGTTCGCTGATGGAGTTGATCCGGTAGAGATCAAGGTCTGGATCAACGCGGATGCTTGGTTGGATGTCGAAACGGTCCATAAACACCTCGGGGCAGGGGAGAGGTTCTGATTGTTTTATGACCCCGTCCAAGGGTGAAGCGATAGCGTGCCCTGAGGCTGCCAGCGATCCTTGTACTGTTCAGTAACAGTCGTCGCTGAATCAGATTACAGCAGAGGTTTTTTCCGGCGGTGGTGACCGCTCGTCCAGTGGGCGGCTTCCTGGATCGGGCTGAAGCGAGTGTCATCCGGCGTTGTGGCACTTTCTCGTGGACGAAAAAAACGGGTGCGGCCACCGACGCCGCACCCGTCGAAGAAAACTTCAGGCGTCTGACTTCAGGTCAGATCGCATTGGCCAGAGGCACCGAGCGCCGGGAGACCAGGCTCACCACCACGAAACTCACCAGGCCCACGGCCAGGCTGTAGTAAATCGGTGTGTTGGCGTCCAGGCCGTCCTTGAACATGAAGAACAGCGCGGTCATGAAGCCCAGAGACATGCTGGTGATGGCCCCGGCCGTGGTGGCGCGTTTCCAGTAGATGGCGCCGATCAGCGGAATCAGCATGCCGCCCACCAAAAGGTTGTAGGCCAGGGTCAGGGCACTGATCACGTCGCTCACTACCAGGGCGATACCCAGCACCACAACGCCCAACAGCAACGTCGCGATGCGGTTTTCATGCACGTCGCCATTGCCGCTTTCACGGCCACCGCGCAGCCGCGGCAACAGGTCCTGGGTCACGGTGGTGGAGGCCGCCAGCAGGCCGGCGCTGGCGGTGGACATCAGGGCTGCCAGAGCCGCGGCAATCACCAGGCCGCGAACGCCGTTGGGCAGGCTGGTCTGGACGATGCTGGCGAAGGCATTGTTGACGTTGTCCAGATCCGGCAGCAGCACCTTGGCGGCCATGCCGATCAGCGCGCCGGCCAGGCCGTACAGCACGCAATAGATGCCGGCCGCGGTCCCTGCAATCTTGGCTACTCCTTCGCTGCGGGCGGTGAACACTCGTTGCCAGATGTCCTGGCCGATGAAGATGCCGAAGAAGTAGATCAGGAAGTAGGTGAGGATGGTGTCCCAGCCGATGGCGGTGAAGTCGAAGTAGCTGGCCGGCAACTTGGCCACCAGGCTGTCCCAGCCGCCGGCGTCGACGATGGACAGCGGCATCAGCAGGAACACCAGGCCGATGGTCATGATCAGGAACTGCACGATGTCGGTCAGGGTCAGCGACCACATGCCGCCGATGGTCGAGTAGAGCACCACCACACCGCCGCCCACCAGGATCGATACCCAGAATGGCAAGCCGAACAGCACCTGCATCACTGTCCCAATGGCAATGGTGGAGGTGGCGCCGATCATCAGTGCGTAGACCAGCATGATCAGTCCGCTGGCGTGGCGTGCCGCGGGGTTGTAGCGGCGCTCCAGCACTTGGGTGACGGTGTAGATCTTCAGTTTCAGCAAGGGTTTGGCCAGAAACAGGCTGAGTCCGACGATGCCCAGGCCAATGGCGCCGCAAAGCCAGAAGCCGGAAATGCCGTGGACGTAGCCCAGGCGTACGGTGCCGATGGTCGAGGCGCCGCCCAGTACGGTGGCCGCCATGGTACCCAGGTAGAAGCCCGGCCCGAGGTTGCGGCCGGCTACCAGATAGTCATCACGGGTCTTGGCCCGGCGCATGCCGTACCAGCCCAGGGTGATCATGCCGGCGGCATAAATCAGTACTACGAGAATATCCAAGCCCATGTTCGGGTCCTCACAAGCAAGTTGTTATTGTTGTTGCCACCCGCCGATGCGGACGGTCACCCCGTTGACCAGTGGAGGCCGGTCTTCCGGAAGAGCTGCGGTTGCTGGGGCAGTTCAGGCCAAGGGGGGCCTGTTTCGAGAGAGGTCGTACAGGGTGCTGCGTCGAGGGGCGGGAATCTGGGCGTCCCCGTTGTTCATGTCGTTAAGGCTGTTTTCTTTATTGTTATTCATGATCTGCTCCGACCACGTTGGCTAAGGTGTTGCGCTCCTTTGCATGACGGTTCCATGGCCGCGCTCGTGCTTGAGCGCGGCACCAGCCCTCCCAGGGCCGAGACTCAGCGGTGGGCCACGCCGGGCAGTACGCAGAGCATTTCGTACAGCAGGTTGGCACCCAGCAGCGAGGTGTTGCCGGTGGTGTCGTAAGGCGGCGAAACCTCCACCAGGTCGCAGCCCACCAGGTCCAGGCCCTGGCAGCCACGGACGATCTCGATGGCCTGGATGGTGGTCAAACCGCCGATTTCCGGGGTGCCGGTGCCTGGAGCCCAGGCCGGGTCGATGCCGTCGATGTCGAAGCTCAGGTACACCGGACCGTTGCCGACCTTTTCACGGACTTCGGCCATCAGCGGTTCCAGGGATTTGTGCCAGCACTCTTCGGCCTGGACCACACGGAAGCCCTGCTTGCGGCTCCAGTTGAAGTCTTCGGCGGTATAGCCCTGGGCGCGCAGGCCGATCTGCACCACGCGGTCGCAGTCCAGCAGGCCTTCTTCCACGGCGCGGCGGAAGGTGGTGCCGTGGGCGATCTTCTCGCCGAACATGTGGTCGTTGACGTCCGCGTGGGCATCGATGTGCACCAGCCCGACCTTGCCGTGTTTCTTGTGGATGGCCCGCAGGATCGGCAGGGTGATGGTGTGGTCGCCGCCCAGGGTCAGGGGAATCACGTTGTGTTCGAGGATGCCGTCATAGGCTTCTTCGATGATGCGCACCGCGTCCAGCAGATTGAAGGTGTTGATCGCCACGTCGCCGATGTCGGCCACCGACAGCGAGTCGAACGGGGCGGCACCGGTGGCCATGTTGTAAGGGCGGATCATCACCGACTCGGCGCGGATTTCCCGCGGGCCGAAACGGGTGCCGGCGCGCAGCGAGGTGCCGATGTCCAGAGGCACGCCGACGAACGCAGCGTCCAGGCCGGCGGCGGATTGCAGATGGGGAAGACGCATCATGGTGGCGATGCCGCCGAAGCGCGGCATTTCGTTGCCGCCCAGTGGTTGGTGGAGAATCTTGTCCACGGGATAGGCCTCATCGTTGTTTTATATTTATGGGGCTGAGGGCGCAGCAGGTGCCGCCCGATCAACCGAGTGGGCCGATTCTGCGAAATGTAGTTCGGGGAAAGAATCGCTACGGACAAATACTTAGTTCAGATTTTTCTAAACTAATGGCCAGGGCCGCGCTAGACTCTCGCGCTGCTGCCAACGCCCTGCGAAGCGTTGCAGCCTGCCCCCGTCCGGCGGTGCAAGCAGCGTTATCCGGGTGACGGGGGCGATTGAACGTGGGCATGGATGGCATCGGGTCTGCTTCATCGCGCGGCACGAGCACGCGCACTTGTTACAGGGAAGTGGTTGTTTTGCCTGTTATCGGAGCCTGTCATGGCCAACGCTTTACCTGATCTGAAACTATTGCGCATCTTCGTCAGCGTGGTGCGCCATCAGGGGTTCGCCAATGCCCAGCACGAACTCAATCTCTCGACGTCGGCCATCAGCACCTACATGAGCCAGCTCGAAGGCGCTCTCGGGCTGGTGCTCTGCCACCGTGGCCGTGGCGGGTTCAGCCTGACCAGCAAGGGTGAGCTGTTCCACCAGGAGACCTTGCGTCTGCTGGGGGAGCTGGAGGGCTTCGAACAGTACGCCGCGGCCCTCAAGGGCGAGTTGCGCGGCACCCTGAACCTGGGGGTGATCGATTCCACCGTCAGCGACAAGGCCCTGCCGTTCGCCGAGGCCATCGGCGCCTATAGCCAGGAGCATCCGGCGGTGCATTTGCACCTGTCGGTGATGAGCCCCCACGAACTGCAACTGGGGGTCCAGGACAACCGCCTGGACCTGGCCATCGGCGCCTTTTCCACGCGCATGAGCGGCCTGGTGTACATGCCGCTGTACCGCGAGCAGCACTGGCTGTACTGCAGCAACCGGCATCCGCTGTACAGCGAGCGGCGCATCCCCGAGCAGGTCATCACCCAGCAGCGCATGGTCGGCCGTGGCTACTGGAGCCAGGCGGAACTGGCCCGGCACGGCTTCAAGCACAGCGCGGCGACTGTCGAAAGCATGGAGGCGCAGTTGATCCTGGTGCTGTCCGGCGCCTACATCGGCTACCTGCCGGAACACTATGCCCAGGCCTGGGCCGACAAGGGCGACCTGCGGGTGCTGCTGCCGGCAACGTTCGGCTACCAGGCGCCGTTCTCCCTGATCATGCGTCGTGGCCGGGGCCGTGAACCCCTGATCCAGACCTTTCGCGATCTGCTCAAGGCCCAGCTCAACCAGTCATAAGGAATTCCCATGTCCCGAGCACGCTGCGAGCGTTGCCTGCGTCCCACAGGCCATTGTCTGTGCCCGCTGATCCCGGATTTGCCCAGCCGCACCCGGGTGTTGCTGCTGCAGCATCCCAGTGAGGTCAACCACGCCTTGAACACGGCGCGGCTGGCGGCCCTGGGGCTGCACAATGCGCAGTTGCGGGTGGGTGAGGTGTTCGAGGATCTGCCGACGCTGCTCGCTCAACCCGGATACCGGGCCTGCCTGCTGTTCCCGGCGGACGATGCCCAGCCGCTGCAGGCCTATGCCGAGACCGATGAACCGCTGCTGCTGGTGGTGCCCGACGGTACCTGGCGCAAGGCCCGCAAGCTGTTGCACCTCAATCCGCTGCTGGCGGCCTTGCCGCGAGTGACCCTGGCCGCCGCGACGCCCTCGCGCTATCGCCTGCGCAAAGCCCCGGGACCGGGTGCGCTGTCGACCCTGGAAGCCATTGTCCAGGCGTTGCAGGTACTGGAGGCGCCGGCCTCCTTCGAGCCCTTGCTGCGCCCCTTCGAGGCCCTGATCGAAGGGCAGATCGCGGCGATGGGCGAAGACACCTACCAACGCAACCACGGCGCCAAACCCTGACGTCTTGCCTTCAGGTGCGGGCTTGCCCGTGAAAGCACTCTCAAGTCTGCGGCAAAGTCAGAGGGCCTCTTCGCCGGCCAGCCGGCTCCTACGTAGCCGGCAGTCAGCGTTCGCGCATGGCTTCGGTGCGGGCCTTGAGCACGGGCTTGAGCAGGTAGTCCAGCACGCTTTTCTCGCCGGTGATGATGTCCACCGTGGCCACCATGCCGGGGATGATCAGCAGTGGATTGGTGTCGCCCCCCAGGTGGTTCTTGTCGGTGCGTACCTGGATCAGATAGAAGCTGTTGCCCTTGTCGTCGGTGACGGTGTCGGCGCCGATCAACTCCAGCTTGGCGCTCAGACCGCCGTAGATGGTGTAGTCATAGGCGCTGAACTTGACCATGGCTTTCTGTCCGGGGTGCAGGAACGCCACGTCCTGAGGCCGGACCTTGGCCTCAATCAGCAGGTTGTCTTCCATGGGTACGATTTCCACCAGGTCGCTGCCGGGCTGGACTACGCCGCCGATGGTGTTGACCTTGAGCAGCTTGATCACGCCGTGCACGGGCGATACCACCGTGGTGCGGTTGACCCGGTCATCGATGGCGATCCCCGACGCGGTGATCTTCGACAGGTCAGTGCGTTTCTCGTTGAGTTCCTTGGCGGCATCGGAGCGGAAGGTCTGCACCGATTCATCGATCTTGCTCTTGATCTCGTTGATGGCCGATTCGGCCCGTGGAATGGCCAGGGTGGTGGCGTCCAGGGAGCCGCGAATCTCTACCGCGCTGCGCTTGAGCCGCAGGATTTCCACCGGTGACACGGCGCCAGTGCCCACCAGGGGGGCCGACATGTTCATCTCTTGATTGAGCAGGGCCAGGCTGGAGCTGTATTGCCCCTGCTTGGAGCGAAATTCCGCCAGTTCCTGGGTCTTCTGCCGCAACTGTTCGCTGAGGGTGCGCTGCTCGCTGGCCAGGCGCCGTTGGCGCTGGTCGTAAAGCGAGCGTTCGTCTTCCGCCACTTGCGGCGCCTTGCTCAGCACTTCGGCGGATGGGGTGAAGGGCTTGCCTTCGGCTTCGGCGGACAGACGCTCGACCTGGGCCATCAAGGCGAAGCGATCCGCCTCGCTCTCGCCCTTGTTCGAGCGAAAGCGCGTGTCATCCAGGCGCAGCAGGGTCTGGCCCTTGTCCACCATCTGCCCCTCGCGGACGAAAATCTCGGTGACAATGCCACCTTCCAGGTTCTGGATCACCTGGATCTTGCTCGAAGGAATGGCCTTGCCTTCGCCCGTGGTGACTTCCTGGAGCACCGCGAACCTGGCCCATACCAGTGCGCAGAGGATCAGCGCGGCGGCGATCCAGACCGTCAACCGTGATCTGCGGGGCGAGTCTTGCAACGAGGCTTCTGCGGTTTCCGGCATGAATTCGCTTTCCGCGCTTCGGCGAAAACTGCCCAGGTAACTGCGGGGTGACGATGGTGTAGACATGCTCGGCACTCCTAGACGGCTGCAGAGCCAACACGGCCCTTGCGCAGTGCATCGATAACCGCGTCTTTCGGTCCGTCGGCGACGATCCGTCCTTCGTCCAGAACCACCAGGCGGTCCACCAGGCTGAGCATCGAAGTGCGGTGGGTCACCAGCAGCAGAGTCTTGCCCTGGACCTTGGCATGCAGGCGCTGACGCAGTGCGTCTTCGCTGCTGTTGTCCATGGCACTGGTGGGTTCGTCCAGCAGCAGGATCGGCGGGTCCAGCAGCAGGGCCCGGGCCAGCAGCACCGCTTGGCGCTGGCCGCCGGACAGCAGTTGCCCACGTTCACCCACCGGTCGGTCGAAGCCTTGGGGGTGGGCGCGGGCCAGTTCGGTGACCCCGGTGAGCTCGGCGACTTCGAGCATTCGGGCATCGCTGATGTAGCGCGCGCCCAGGGTCAGGTTGTCCCGCAGGCTGCCGGCCAGCAGCGGCAGGTCATGGGCGACGTAGCCGATCTGCTGACGCAGGTCGGCCACGTCCAGTTGCCGCAGGTCCAGGCCGTCCAGCAGCAGTTGGCCTTCTTCCGGGGTGAGAAAACCCATCAGCAACCGGGCCAGGGTACTTTTCCCCGAGCCGCTGCGGCCGATGATGCCGACCCGCTCTCCGGGCTTGAGGCTGAAACTGATGGTGTTCAGCGCCGGGGTGCTTTGCCCGGGGTAGCGAAAGCTCACTCGGCTGACTTCCAGGGCGCCGTGCAACTGGGTGCGCTCCAGAGGCCGCTGACGGGCATCGCGTTCCTGGGGCAGGGCCATCAAGGCGTCGGTGCTGCGCATGGTCAACTGCGCCTGTTGGTAGCGGGTGATCAGCCCGGCGATCTGTCCCAATGGCGCCAGGACCCGACTTCCGAGCATATAGGTGGCCACCAGGGCGCCGACGCTGAGGTTGCCGGCGATGATGCTGTAGACCCCGGCGACGATGGTGGCCATGCCGGACAACTGCTGAATGAACAGGGTGCCGTTGGTGGCCAAGGCCGAGAGGTTGCGGGCGTGGCTGTCGAGGCGGGTCAGGGCGCCGTGGGTGCTTTCCCACTTGTGCTGGCGTTCGCTTTCGGCACTGCAGGCCTTGAGGGTTTCCAGGCCGCCGAGGGTCTCGATCAACAGCGCCTGACGTTCGGCACCCAGGGCCAGGCTTTTTTGCACGGTGTCCCGCAGGCGCACCTGGATCAGCATGGCGAAGACGATGGTGATGGGGAACGCGAGTATCGGGATCACCACCAGCCAGCCCCCGAGCAGGCCGATCACCACCAGCATCAGCAGGGCGAAGGGCAGGTCGATCAGGCTGGTCAGGGTCACGGCCGTCAGAAACTCCCGCAGGCCCTGGAAGTCGTGGATGCTTTGGGCAAAGCCGCCGATGGTGGCTGGTCGGGCCTTCATGTTCATGCCGGTGATGCGTTCGAACAGGGTGGCGGAGAGGATCACGTCGGTCTTTTTCCCGGCCTGGTCCAGCAGGTGGGCCCGTACCACCCGCAACACCAGCTCGAACCCGGTGCCCAGCAGCAGGCCCAGGGTCAGCACCCAGAGGGTCGAGGTGGCCTGGTTGGGCACCACCCGATCGTAGGTCTGCATCACGAACAGCGGCACCATCAGGCCCAGCAGGTTGATCAGGAGGCTGGCGAGAATGGCGTCGCTGTAGAGCCAGCGCGAGAGCTTCAGGGTGTCGCGAAACCAGGCGTCGACCCTGGGCACCAGGGGGCTGCGCAGGTCTTCAAGTTCATGGCGGGGGCGGGCGAACAGGGCCTGGCCGCTGTATTCCCGGGCCAGTTCCTCGCGGCTCACCCACTGCTCGCCACCTTCGGCCTCGCTGGGCAGGATCAGGGCCTGGCCATCCTCGCCCCAGCGCCTGAGCACCGCGCAACGACCGCCCTGGAGAATCAGCAGCACCGGCAGGTTGAGAGCGGATATCGCCCCCAGTTCCCGGCGCAGCAGACGAGCCTGAAGGCTGGCCCGGGCCGCGGCCCGGGGCAGCAGGTCGAGGCTCAGGCGTTGCTTGTCCAGGGGCAGGCCTGCGCTGAGGCTGCCCCGGCTGACGTTGCAGCCGTGGAGTCGGCACAGGATCAGTAATCCGTCCAACAGCGGGTCGTCGAAGCTGGCACGCGGATCGGCGTGCGGGCTCCCGGGTTCGAGGCTGGTCAAATCGAGTCCTCCACGGGACTACTTCATTTCCGGCAGGCGCGCCTCGCTTTTCACTTCGCTTTGGGCGATGGCTTCGGCCGGTACCACGACTTTTTCCTTGCTCAGCAGTTCGCCCATGTTGGCCAGTACCCGGTACATGGAGAACTCTTCGGTGTAGCGCACTTCGGTGTAGCGGCGGTTGGCGTTGTACAGCTCGTTTTCACTGTCCAGAACGTCGAGCAGGGTGCGTTGGCCGAGGCCGAACTGGTCCTGATAAGCGGCCCGCACCCGGGTGGTGGTTTCCGCATATTCCCGGGCGGTGGGGGTCTGTTTCTTGGCGTTGAGCATGGCGTTCCAGGCCAGGGTGATGTTTTCGTTGAGCATGCGCAGGGCGTTGTTGCGGATGTCCATGGCCTGGTTGATCTTGTGCGCGTTGGACTGCAGGCGGGCCTTGTCACTGCCGCCGCGGAACAGGTTGTAGTTCATGATCACCCCGACCCGCCATTCGTTGTCGTGGCCCAGGTCGCCCTGCACATTGTCGTTGGCGTTGACTGCGGCCTCGGCGTCGAAGCGTGGATAGAAGGGCGACTTGGCCACTTCGTACTGACTCTCTGCCGCCTGGATGTCAGCCTGGGCGGACTTCAGGTAGGGGTTGTTCAGCAGCATGCTCTGCTTGGCGTCGTTGAGGTTCTGCGGGATTTCGCCGCGGATCGACGGCAGGCTTTCCAGCTCGTCGGGCAAGCGTCCGACTGCGCTGTAGAAGTTGGCCTCGGCATCGGCCAGGTCGACCTGAGCGGTGTCGTAGTTGTTCTCCGCCAGGGCACGCCGGGCCTTGGACTGGTCGAGGTCGGCGGTACTGCCCACGCCTTGCTGGCTGCGCAGGCCGATCTGGTCGTTGACCCGCAGGTGGGCCTGCAGGTTGTTCTTGGCCAGGGTCAAGAGTTCACGGCGCTTGAGCACTTCCAGGTACACCTCGATGGTGCGCAGGGCGAGGCTTTCGGCGGTGCCGCGGGTGAAGTAGGCCCGGGAGTTGACCACCGACTGGGTGCGGCCCACTTCATTGGCCGCGTTGAAGCCGTCGAAGAGCATCTGCCGCAGGCGCAATTCCGACTGGGTGTAATTCAGGGTCTCGGTGTTGTGGTTGCCGGTACCGCGTGCCACCCCATAGCCGCGGGTGGTGCTGTTGTCGCTGTAGCCACGGCCGTAGCCGGCATTGAGGTCCAGGCTGGGATAGAAGCCACCCTTGGCCACCTTCACATCCTCATCGGCAGACAGCCGGTTGTTCTGGCTGGCGCGAAGTTCAGGGTGATTGTCCAGAGTGCTCTGGATGGCTTCAGTCAAAGACATGGCCTGAGCCGGGCTGACGCAGATTGAGGCCAAAAGAATTGCACCGCTGAGGGGGGTGAAAACGCGCATGGGTGTCTCTCCCTGATCCAGTGAAACAGTGTTTTCGTCAAAAATATGACTAAAAAATTGAGACTTAACCGTCTCATCTTGTTTACAACAGAGCTAAGAACATCCAGAAGGATAGCTAAGAAAAAAAAATCATAAGTTTTATGCCAAAAAAAACTTATGCATGTTTGTCAAAGCAAGACATTGTTCCAATCGCAAGCCCGGAATTTTCAGGCGTTGAGGCATTTCCTGAAGTTTCTGGGGACGTTCAAATTTCAGGTAGTTCAGGGCGGGGAAGTGGTTACAAGGAAGAAGGTACGGAACAGGATATGGCGGCATTTTTTTGGCGATTTCGCCTTTTGACCTGTTTCGCACAATGTAGTTGGTGAGCGATCCGAAGGCACGGATGAGGCTGTTTTGTCCGGCGCCCTGCGGTATCAGCCGTCCGACTGGTAGCAAGGGAGGGCGGGACATCAAGACTGGCGCGCTTCGCCATGGGGGCGGAGCGGCCAGGCACAGGGTCTGTTCAACCACGGGTTAACGCTGTCTGCGCTGCCGCTAGCAAGCGGATGCCGATTGTTCTCGGCATCGGAGGAGTGCACATGGCAACGTTAATCGGCATTGTGACCAAGGTGATCGGGCAGGTTTACGCGGTAGGCGCGGATGGCGCCCGTCGTCTCCTGGTGGAGGGGGACCGGCTGTTTGTCGGTGAGCAGTTGGTCACTGGAGCCGAAGGTGCGGTGGCAGTGCATCTGCAAAATGGCCAGGATCTGACCCTGGGCCGTGACAGCAGCCAGCAACTGACGGCGCAGTTGCTTGACCAGCAGGCCACTCAGGTCGATACCCCGCAAGTGCTGGCACCCAGCGATGCGCAACTGAGCGATGTCGAACAACTGCAACAAGCCATTGCCGCCGGTGATGACCCAACCCAAACCGCCGAAGCCACTGCGGCGGGCCCCACCGGTACCGGTGGCGCGCCGGGTGCCGAGGGCGGCGGTCACAGCTTTGTTCTGCTGGAGGAAGTCGGGGGCCGGGTCGAGCCGGTGATCGGCTTTCCGACAGCGGGCTTCAATGGCATCCCCGAATTTGTCCCTGAGCGCATCGATGGCCTGCTGCCGATCAATGGTGCAACCCCCAACAACCCGGTGAGCCTGAGTGGGCTTGCGGTGGAGGGCGGTGAACTCACGGTCAATGAAGCCAACCTGGAGCAGGGCTCGGCAAGCAATCCGGCGGCCCTGACCCAGAGTGGCACTTTCACAGTCTCGGCCCCGGATGGGCTGTTCAGTCTGAATGTCGGTGGCATCAATGTGGTCAGCGGCGGCGTGGCGGCGGCTTTTCCACAATCCATTGCCACCGGCCTGGGCAATACCCTGACCATCACCGGCTTCAACGCGGCCACCGGGGTGGTCAGCTACAGCTACACCCTCAATGGCAATGATCTGCACTCTGCGGCGGATGGCACCAACAGCCTGAGCGAGCAGTTCAGCGTGGTTGCCATCGACAGCAATGGCGACTCGGCCAGCAACACCCTTGACGTCAATATCACCGACGATGTGCCGACGGCAGTCAATGACAACAACGCAGGCACCGCCTCGGAAAGCCAACTGACCCTGAGCGGCAATGTGCTGACCAATGATGTGCAGGGCGCTGATCGGGTGGCGGCCGGACCTGTTACTGCCGGCACCTTCAATGGCACCTTCGGCACCCTGGTGCTGGCGGCGGACGGTAGTTACACCTATAGCGTGAACACCAGCGATCCGGCCTTCCTGGCGCTCAAGGGCGGCGGCAGCGGCACTGAAACCTTCGCCTATACCCTGACTGATGCCGATGGCGACGCCAGCACCGCCAACCTGGTGCTGCAGGTGAACAACAATGACGACCCGGTGCTGCTGCGGGGCTTGGAGGTCGAGGGAGGCGAGCTCACTGTCTATGAGAAGAACCTGACCACCGGCAGCGGCCCGGATACCCCGGCCCTGACCCAGAGCGGCACCTTCACGGTGACCGCCCTGGACGGCCTGCAAACCTTGACTGTCGGCGGTATCACCGTGGTCAGCGGCGGCGTACCGGCGGGCTTTCCGCAAAGCGTCACCACTGGCCTGGGCAATACCCTGACCATCACCGGTTTCAACGCGGCCACCGGGGTGGTCAGCTACAGCTACACCCTCAATGGCAACGATGCCCATCCGAACGCCAATGGTGCCAATAGCCTTGGCGAGCAGTTCGATGTAGTGGCCACTGACGTGGATGGCAGCAGTGCCAGCGCCTCACTGGATGTGAACGTGGTGGACGACCTGCCCACGGCGGTCAACGACAGCAATCCCGGGACCGCCTCGGAAAGCCTGTTGAGCCTGACTGGCAATGTGCTGGGCAACGACGTGCAGGGCGCCGACCGGGTCGCTTCCGGGCCGATCACGGCCGGCACCTTCACCGGAACCTATGGCACCCTGGTGCTGGCAGCGGATGGTTCGTACACCTATACCTTGCATCCCACCGACCCTGCGTTCCTCGCGCTGGGCGGGGGCGGCAATGCTACCGACACCTTCACCTACACCCTGACCGACGCCGATGGCGACCCCAGTACGGCCAATCTGGTGCTGCAGGTGCACAACAATGACGATTCGGTGACCTTGAACGGCCTGGAGGTCAATGGTGGCGAACTCACCGTTTACGAGAAGAACCTGACCACTGGCAGCGGCCCGGATACCCCTGCGTTGACCCAGAGCGGCACGTTTACTGTAACGGCCCTTGATGGTCTGCAGAGCCTGAACGTGGGCGGCATCAGCGTGATCAGCGGCGGGGTGGTGGCGGGTTTTCCGCAATCCATCGCCACCGGCCTGGGCAACACCTTGACCGTTACCGGTTATGACGCAGGCACCGGGGTAGTCAGCTACAGCTATACCCTCAATGGCAACGATGCCCATCCGACGGCCAATGGCGTCAATAGCCTCAGCGAACATTTCAGTGTGCTGGCCACTGATGTGGACGGCAGCACCGCCAGCGGCTCTCTGGACGTCAACGTGGTGGACGACCTGCCCACGGCGGTCAACGACAGCAATCCCGGGACCGCTTCGGAAAGCCAGCTGACCCTGACCGGCAACGTGCTAACCAACGACACTCAAGGGGCAGACCGAGTGCCCAGCGGGCCGGTGACAGCCGGAACCTTTACTGGCACCTACGGCACCCTGGTGCTCAATGCCAACGGTTCCTACACCTACACGCTGAATACTGCGGATGCCGACTTCAAAGCCCTGCGCGGCAATGGCAACGGCACAGAAACCTTCGCCTATACCGTCACTGACTCCGATGGCGACCCGAGCACAGCGAACCTGGTGCTGCAGATCCATAACAACGATGACCCGGTGACCTTGAACGGTCTTAACGTCAACGGTGGCGAGTTGACGGTCTATGAGAAAAACCTCAGCGACGGCAGCAGCCCGGATACCCCTGCGTTAACCCAGAGCGGCACGTTTACCGTGACCGCGCTGGACGGCCTGCAAACCCTGACCGTGGGCGGCATCAATGTGGTCAGCGGCGGCGTTGCGGCGGGGTTCCCGCAAAGCGTCACCACCGCCTTGGGCAACACCCTGACTATCACCGGCTACAACGCCGGAACCGGAGTCATCAGCTACAGCTACACCCTGCTGGACAATGATGCCCACCCGAGCGCCAACGGTGCCAACGGCCTCAGCGAACAGTTCAATGTGGTGGCTACGGATGTGGATGGCAGCAGTGCCACCGGAACTCTGGATGTGAATGTGGTGGACGACCTGCCGACTGCGGTCAACGACAGCAATCCGACTACTGCCTCGGAAAGCCAGCTGACCCTGACGGGCAACGTGCTAACCAACGACACTCAAGGGGCAGACCGAGTGCCCAGCGGGCCGGTGACAGCCGGAACCTTTACGGGCACCTACGGCACCCTGGTGCTCAATGCCAACGGTTCCTACACCTACACGCTGAACACTGCGGATGCCGACTTCAAAGCCCTGCGCGGCAATGGCAACGGCACAGAAACCTTCGCCTATACCGTCA
>NZ_JAFGYX010000019.1:0-4882 GCF_017491625.1 Pseudomonas sp. 50_B | reverse complement strand
CGGTATCAATGTGGTCAGCGGCGGTGTGGCTGCGGGCTTTCCGCAAAGCGTCACCACCGCCTTGGGCAACACCCTGACCATCACTGGCTACAACGCCGGAACCGGAGTCATCAGCTACAGCTACACCTTGCTGGACAACGAGGCCCACCCGAGCGCCAACGGTGCCAACGGCCTCAGCGAACAGTTCAATGTGGTGGCTACGGATGTGGATGGCAGCAGTGCCACCGGAACCCTGGACGTCAACGTTGTGGATGACCTGCCTAGTGCGGTCAACGACACTAATCCGACTACTGCCTCGGAAAGCCAGCTGACCCTGACCGGCAACGTGTTGACCAACGATGTACAAGGCGCGGATCGGGTGGTTTCCGGACCCGTCACTGCCGGTACGTTCACCGGCACCTACGGCACCCTGGTGCTCAATGCCAACGGTTCCTACACCTACACGCTGAACACTGCGGATGCCGACTTCAAAGCCCTGCGCGGCAATGGCAACGGCACAGAAACCTTCGCCTATACCGTCACTGACTCCGATGGCGACCCGAGCACAGCGAACCTGGTGCTGCAGATCCATAACAACGACGATCCGGTGACCTTGAACGGCCTTAACGTCAACGGTGGCGAGTTGACGGTCTATGAGAAAAACCTCAGCGATGGCAGCAGCCCGAATACCCCTGCGTTGACCCAGAGCGGCACGTTTACCGTGACGGCCCTGGACGGTCTGCAAACCCTGACCGTGGGCGGTATCAATGTGGTCAGCGGCGGTGTGGCTGCGGGCTTTCCGCAAAGCGTCACCACCGCCTTGGGCAACACCCTGACCATCACTGGCTACAACGCCGGAACCGGAGTCATCAGCTACAGCTACACCCTGCTGGACAATGAGGCCCACCCGAGCGCCAACGGTGCCAACGGCCTCAGCGAACAGTTCAATGTGGTGGCTACGGATGTGGATGGCAGCAGTGCCACCGGAACTCTGGATGTGAACGTGGTGGATGACCTGCCTAGTGCGGTCAACGACACTAATCCGACTACTGCCTCGGAAAGCCAGCTGACCCTGACCGGCAACGTGCTAACCAACGACACTCAAGGGGCAGACCGAGTGCCCAGCGGGCCAGTGACAGCCGGAACCTTTACGGGCACCTACGGCACCCTGGTGCTCAATGCCAATGGTTCCTACACCTACACGCTGAATACTGCGGATGCCGACTTCAAAGCCCTGCGCGGCAATGGCAACGGCACAGAAACCTTCGCCTATACCGTCACTGACTCCGATGGCGACCCGAGCACAGCGAACCTGGTGCTGCAGATCCATAACAACGATGACCCGGTGACTTTGAACGGTCTTAACGTCAACGGTGGCGAGTTGACGGTCTATGAGAAAAACCTCAGCGACGGCAGCAGCCCGGATACCCCTGCGTTGACCCAGAGCGGCACGTTTACCGTGACAGCCCTGGACGGTCTGCAAACCCTGACCGTGGGCGGCATCAATGTGGTCAGTGGCGGCGTGGCTGCGGGGTTCCCGCAAAGCGTCACCACTGCTTTGGGCAACACCCTGACCATCACCGGCTACAACGCCGGCACCGGAGTCATCAGCTACAGCTACACCTTGCTGGACAACGAAGCCCATCCAACGGCGCTGGGCGCCAATAGCATTGCTGAACAATTCAATGTGGTGGCCACCGATGGCGACGGCAGTACCGCGTCCGGGGTGATAGACGTCAACATCGTCGATGACCTGCCCGGCGCCGTGGCGGATACGGCCAACGGCACGGAAGGCGCCACCATCAATGTCAGTGTGCTGGGCAATGATGTGCTGGGCGCCGATGGTGAAGCCGTTGGTGGCGCGGTGGTCGGCGTGCGCGCCGGCAGCAATACCGCCACCTCGGCCATCGGCGGGCTGGGCAGCAGCATCGCCGGCACCTACGGCACCCTGACCCTGGATGCCGCCGGCAACGCGGTGTACCACAGTAATCCGAACTCGGTGAGCCCGCCCGGGGCCAGTGATGTCTTCACCTACACCATCCGCGACAGAGATGGTGATGAGAGCACCACCACCCTGACCATCAATGTCACTGACAGCGGCCTCAAGGCAGTGACCGATCAGGACGTCACTGTCTATGAAAAGGCCCTGGACCTGAATAAGGATGGTCAGGACCTGGCTGCTGGCACCGTGGCTGGTAGCGATCCGGGCTCCACCGCGGAAACCGCCAGCGGTACCTTGGTGGGCTCGGTCACCGGCGGCTCTGGAGGTATCACCTTCAGTCTGGTGGGCAGTGCCACGGGCAGCTACGGGCAGATTCTGCTCAACCCCAATGGCACCTACACCTACACCCTGACCTCAGCGCCGAAAACCACCCCCAACGCCAACGATGGCGCCAATACCTTGAGTGAGAGCTTCACCTACAAGGCCACCGATGCCCTGGGCAACAGCACCACCGGCAGCATCCTGGTGAGCATTGTCGATGATGTGCCCAAGGCAGTGGCCAGCGAGCGTTCGGTCACGGCGGTGGAGGTGGACTCCAACCTGCTGCTGGTGATCGATGTGTCGGGGAGCATGGCTGATCCTTCAGGTGTTTCCGGGCTGACGCGGCTGGGCCTGGCCAAGCAGGCCATCAGCGCCTTGCTCGACAAGTACGACGACATGGGGGATGTCAAAGTCCAGCTTGTCACTTTCAGCAGCTCCGCTACCGCCCAGACTCCGGTGTGGGTAGACGTGGCCACGGCCAAGGCAATTGTCGCCACGCTGGTGGCAGGAGGCGGGACCAACTACGACGCGGCGGTGGCGGCGGCGAAGCTGGCCTTTGTCACCAGTGGCCAGCTCAGTGGCGCGCAGAATGTCGGCTACTTCTTCTCCGACGGCGCACCGACCTCGGGTCAGGAAATCGGCACCGCGGACGAGACAGCCTGGAAAGCCTTCCTCGATGCCAATGGCATCAAGAACTATGCGATCGGCCTGGGCAGCGGGGTCAGCAATGGCAACCTCGATCCGCTGGCCTATGACGGCAGTACTCACGTCAACACCAATGCGGTGGTGGTCACCGACCTGAACCAGCTCAATTCGGTGCTGGCCGGTACGGTGCAAGGCTCTCCGGTCACCGGCAGTTTGCTGGGGGATGGCGGCAGCTTTGGTGCCGACGGCGGGTTCATCAAGTCGATCGTGGTGGATGGCGGAACCTACACCTACGACCCCAAAGGCAACAGCAACCAGGGCTCGCTGACCTTCAGCGGCACCACCAACAACGGGACCTTCAATACCGTCAACAACAGCATCAGCATTGCCACCAGCAATGGCGGCACCCTGGTGGTGAACCTCGATACCGGGGACTTCAGCTACAGCTCGCAAAAGGTCACAAACTCCGTAATCACCGAGACCTTCGGCTATACGGTGAGCGACAACGACGGTGACCTGGCGAGCTCGACTCTGGTGGTCAAGGTCAATCCCAATGCGCCACCGGTCGCCGGGGATGACCACATCATCACCAACGTGCTGTCCAGCAGTGTGGCGATTCCCGAGGATGTACTGCTGGCCAACGACAGTGACGTCAATGGTGATCCTCTGAATGCGGCGCCCACCACTTTCAACACCGGCTGGGCGGCCAAGGGCGCGGCGTTCACGGCGGCGAGTCAGCAGACCATCGGTTTTGCCGGGAATGGCAACAATGGCGCCAACCAGGCCATCACCATCGATCGCGCCTCGTTCAATGCCAACGCCGCGACCATGACCGCGGTGGTGCTGGTCAGCGGTTACCTGGGAGCTGTCACCAACGCCAATGCCAACGATGAGGACGTGATCACCGTCAATCTCAAACAGGGGGAGACCCTGAATCTGAATCACAATCTGGCCGCCGGCCGCGTCTCCATGGAATATGCCTTTAACGGTGGAGCCTACACGGCGATCGCTGATGGCGGCACCTTCACGGCGGCGGCGGATGGGCCTTACCAGATCCATATCGTCAACATCACCAACACCAGCGGCGGCAACACCACGGCAGCGGAAAACTATCAGCTGACCATGACCGTGAATTACTCCGGAGCGCAGAACGTCACCCCGGATTACCACGGCACCTACACCGCCAGTGATGGTCACGGTGGCAGCGATGTGGCGGCGGCGAGCATCTCCTACCAGGATGGCAACACCCTGACCGGCACTTCCGGTGACGATGTGCTGGTGGCGGGCAGTGGTAACAACATCCTCAATGGCGGCGATGGCAACGATGTGCTCACCGCAGGCTCGGGCAACAACACCCTGAATGGTGGCAGCGGCAATGACCTGCTGTTCAGCGGGCCGGGCAATGATCTGCTGGATGGCGGTGCGGGTGTCGATACCGCCAGTTACGCCCATGCCACGGCGGCAGTGACGGTCAACCTCGGCCTGGTGGGGGCGCAGAACACCCTGGGCGCGGGCACCGACACCCTGACTGGCATCGAGAACCTGGTGGGTTCCAACTACAACGACACCTTGACCGGCGATGGCAATGCCAACGTCATTACCGGCGGGCTGGGGAACGATGTGCTCAATGGCGGTGGTGGCGATGACCTGCTGATCGGCGGGATGGGCAACAACACCCTGACCGGAGGCGGCGGCAGCGATACCTTCCAGTGGCTGCAGGGTAACAATGGGCACGATGTGGTGACCGACTTTACGCCGGGCACCGACAAGCTGGACCTGTCGCAGTTGTTACAGGGAGAGAATGCGACTTCCGCTTCCCTGGATGACTACCTGCACTTCAAGGTCACTGGCAGTGGCGCGACCTTGGTCACCAGCATCGATGTCAGCGCGGTGGCAGGGGCGACGCCGACCCAGACCATTGACCTGGCAGGGGTCGACCTGGCCAGCCATTACGGAGTCACGCCAGGGGCGGGTGGGGTGATTGCCGGAGGGGCG
>NZ_JAFGYX010000179.1:0-430 GCF_017491625.1 Pseudomonas sp. 50_B | reverse complement strand
GCAATATGCACTGCCGCGTCTGACGGGACAAGTGATCAACCTTTCCCGGCAAGGCGGAGGAATTGGGGCAAGAGGTCCCGGGGAAACGAAACTGGAAACCGACCGCCGCCATATCAGAAATCGCATTCATGAAATCAACACACAGCTTTCCACTGTCATTCGCCATAGAAGCCGATACCGTGAAAGAAGAAAGAAAAACGGTGTGCTTCAAATTGCGCTTGTCGGCTATACAAACGCAGGGAAATCAACATGGTTCAACCACCTGACGAGTGCTGACAGCTATGAAGAAGACCTCCTGTTTGCCACGCTGGACCCGATGACCAGAAAAATGGTCCTGCCAAGCGGCTACAGTGTTCTTCTTTCAGATACAGTAGGATTTATTCAGGATCTTCCGACGACATTGATTGCTGCATTCCGCTCAACGCTTGAG
>NZ_JAFGYX010000178.1:0-431 GCF_017491625.1 Pseudomonas sp. 50_B | reverse complement strand
TCACGCGCTCGCGCAGCACGCCCGCGGGCTCGCCCGACTGCACCGCGAGCTGCGCGGCGCCCGCGAACGTCGCCACCGCGAGCGCGCGGCCCTGCTCGTCGTTCATGCCGAGCTGGCGCGCCGCTTCCTGCAGCGCCTCGATGAAATAGAACACGTACGCGGGGCCGCTGCCCGAGATCGCGGTGACCGCGTCGAGCTGCGATTCGTCGTCGAACCAGACGGTCTCGCCGACCGCGCCGAGCACTTTCGACGCGAGATCGCGGCCTGCCGCATCGACGCCCGGCAGCGCGGACAGGCCGGTCACGCCCAGGCCAACGAGCGCCGGCGTGTTCGGCATCGTGCGCACGACGCGCGGGTAGTCGCCGAGCCAGCGCGACAGGTCCGCGCCGCGAATGCCGGCCGCGATGCTCACGACGAGTTGCGTCGTCAGA
>NZ_JAFGYX010000177.1:0-431 GCF_017491625.1 Pseudomonas sp. 50_B | reverse complement strand
GGCGATGCGAAGCTCGTCGACAGCATGATCGTGGATGGCCTCTGGGACGTCTACAACAAGTACCACATGGGCATCACCGCGGAGAACGTCGCGAAGGAGTACGGCATCACGCGCGAGGCGCAGGACCAGTTCGCCGCGCTCTCGCAGAACAAGGCGGAAGCCGCGCAGAAGGCGGGCCGCTTCGACGACGAGATCGTGCCGATCGAGATCCCGCAGAGAAAGGGCGAGCCGCTGCGTTTCGCGACCGACGAGTTCGTGCGTCACGGCGTGACGGCCGAGTCGCTCGCGAGCCTGAAGCCCGCGTTCGCGAAGGAAGGCACGGTGACGGCCGCGAACGCGTCCGGCATCAACGACGGCGCGGCCGCGGTGCTCGTGATGTCGGCGAAGAAGGCCGAGGCGCTCGGCCTCGAGCCGCTCGCGCGGATCAAGGC
>NZ_JAFGYX010000176.1:0-431 GCF_017491625.1 Pseudomonas sp. 50_B | reverse complement strand
CATCGGTGCTCGGGTCGAGCTGAATCGTCGACAGTGCGCTCGCCTTGATCTCGGTGATGCCCTGCAGCGTCCGTTCCCGTTCGTGCGACGCGTCTTCGGCCTTCATCGCCGCGCGCAGGCCCGTCGCGCACACGAGCACGCCCGCCCCCATCGACAGGACGGTCACCAGGGAAAACACCTGCAGCTTGCGTCGAATATCCATGTCTTGCTCGCGAATCCGGTGGCGTGCGACGGCGCGCCGGCCGCCCCGCGCGGCCCGTCGCCCGTCGTCATTCGCCTTTACGGCGCGGCGCGGGCCACGGTTGAGTGAGGGGAAACACCGCCACGGCGCCCGCCGGGTCCGCGCGCGCCCGTGCGACGCGCACGCCGCCGCGCGCTACGCGTGCTGCCGCCCCACGCCGCGCACGACGAGCGTGCCCGCGACGACGAGG
>NZ_JAFGYX010000175.1:0-432 GCF_017491625.1 Pseudomonas sp. 50_B | reverse complement strand
GTAGAGGATGTTGTGCGCGAGCACGTACGCGAACATCACCGCCAGCACGGGCAGCACGCCCGGCATCCGCAGCACGCGGGCGACCGGCAGCCGCTCGCCCGAGGGCCGCCCCGGCGCATCGGGCAGGCTCGCGCGCACCCACGCGATCAGCGCGAGCGTGAGCGCCGTCACGCCGGCGAACGTCGCGCGCCAGCCGAGCGCGGCGCCGAGCGCCGTGCCGAGCGGAATGCCGACCGACATCGCCACCGGCGCGCCGAGCATCGCGATCGACACGAGCATCATGAACGCGCGATAACGCGAAAACACCGCGCCGTAGACGGTGAACGCCGCGCCGTCGAGCGCGGCGGGCACCGGCGCGGCGAGCGGCGCGAGCCCCCAGACGAGCTTCACGCCCTCGGCGATCAGATACGCGAGACAGAACGTGAGCAGCAA
>NZ_JAFGYX010000174.1:0-432 GCF_017491625.1 Pseudomonas sp. 50_B | reverse complement strand
AAGTATAACAGACACTTTTCGTAAATAGAACCGCTTCAATGCAAATTCTGTCCGGCTCACATGAGCGGCTCGTTTCCGACGCGAGGCTATCCGCTGTGGATCGACCGCGTCGAAGCGCGGATCGATGTGTATCGGTCAATGCGGATCGACGGGGCGCTCGCCGGCGAGGCAGCGCGGCGTCCCCAACCGGGCGGCGCACGTTCCGCTCAGCGTTCAGTACGCGTAGTACGGCCCCGGGCCTGCCGGCGTCGCGCTGCCTTCGAGCGCCGTATAGACGTTGCGCCCATAGAAGAACGACAGTCCGAGATCGACGACATTACCGATCGGCCCGGCAAGGTCGTTGAAGGCGAAGTTGAACGTCGAGAACAGCACCTGCGAACTCGCGACCTGGAACGTCGTCGCTTTCGACGCGCCGTTGCCGCTGCTCAGTGT
>NZ_JAFGYX010000173.1:0-437 GCF_017491625.1 Pseudomonas sp. 50_B | reverse complement strand
GCCGGGCACCGTGAAGAACGGCACGCGCCGCCCGTTGCCGCGCAGCACCTCGCGCACGAGGCCGATCAGCCGATGATCCGTTTCGAAGCGCGTGCCGGAGAAATAGACGTCGCCGAGATGCAGGATCGCGTCGGGCGCGAACTTCAGCGCGGCGACGAGGACGGCCGCCGCGACGTCGGTGCCGGTGCCGATGGCGCCGACGATCGCCACGCGCGCCCGCGCCGGCAGCTTCCATTCGATCACGCCGTAGCGCAAGTCGCCGTTGCCGGCGTCGGCGGCTTGCCATGAGCGGTAACGCGGCTCCCCGCCCTTGTGATAAGGGTATTGCCAGTAGTACTTGAAGTACTGGATGTACATCTGCTGCCACAGCGGATTGCCGAATTTGTACTGCTGCGTCTGACGTTCGATGTCGCGCTCGATCTGCGCATCGCCGGCGA
>NZ_JAFGYX010000172.1:0-438 GCF_017491625.1 Pseudomonas sp. 50_B | reverse complement strand
GCTCGCGGCCGCGCACGAGCGCTTCACGACAGTGCTCGAGAGCCTCGACGCCGCGGTGTCGGTGCTCGCCGCGGACGAAGCCGAGCTGCTGTTCGCGAACCGCTACTACCGGCACCTGTTCGGCATCCGCCCGGACGGCCACCTCGAACTGTCGGGCGGCGGCTTCGACACCGCGCAGGCGTCGTCCGATTCGATCGACATGGTCGACGCCTACGCCGGCCTGCCCGCCGCGGCGCTCACCGAGAGCACGGCGGACGCGCAGGAGGTGTACGTCGAGAGCATCCAGAAGTGGTTCGAGGTGCGCCGCCAGTACATCCAGTGGGTCGACGGCCACCTCGCGCAGATGCAGATCGCGACCGACATCACGACGCGCAAGAAGGCGCAGGAGCTCGCGCACCAGCAGGAAGAAAAGCTGCAGTTCACGAGCCGGCTGATGAC
>NZ_JAFGYX010000171.1:0-438 GCF_017491625.1 Pseudomonas sp. 50_B | reverse complement strand
CTTCACTTCCTTGATGCTCTTGCCGACCACCTTCAGCCCGTTGGTGACCGCGGCCGCGACGACGATCGCGGTGCCGTGCTGATCGTCGTGGAACACCGGAATCTTCATTCGCTTGCGGCATTCGCGCTCGACGATGAAGCAGTCCGGCGCCTTGATGTCCTCGAGGTTGATCCCGCCGAACGTCGGTTCGAGCGCGGCGATCACGTCGACGAGCTTGTGCGGATCGGATTCGTTGAGCTCGATGTCGAACACGTCGATCCCGGCGAACTTCTTGAAGAGGACCGCCTTGCCTTCCATCACCGGCTTCGACGCGAGCGGGCCGATGTTGCCGAGGCCGAGCACCGCGGTGCCGTTCGTGACGACGCCGACGAGGTTGCTGCGCGCGGTGAAGCGCGCGGCGTTCAACGGGTTCTCGACGATCTCCTCGCACGCGAACGC
>NZ_JAFGYX010000018.1:0-133779 GCF_017491625.1 Pseudomonas sp. 50_B | reverse complement strand
ATCTGGGGGATGCGGGGGTGGCTTCGGCGGCGTTTTTCGGCACCCAGGTCAGTCGCACCTACTGGCCGCTGAAAATTCCTATGGTGGAGTGGGGCGGGCGCCTGGTCATCAAGCGTTTTGCCCAACTCTCCGGTTCCCGGCTCAAGCGCGGTCCGGAAGACGAGCCCATTGGCCTGGCCTTGGAAAGCATGCGCTGGCATGGCCTGTTCGGTCGTTTTGGCGATGCTGATAAGGATTGGTGGGCAGGGCTAGCGGAGGTTTCAGTGCCGGTGCTGGCGGTCAGCGCAACTGGGGATCACCAGGACCCGACCTGGGCCTGTCGCAAGTTGTTCGAGCAGTTGGCCAGCGAGCAGAAACAATTTGTCTGCCTGGGGCGTGAGCTAGGGTTCAGTAGCAATTTCGGTCATGTCGAGATGTTGGTGAGCAAGCCGGCGCAGACTGAGGTCTGGCCGTTAGTGGAGCGCTGGCTCAAGGATCAGCACACGCCGTTGCTGGTTTCAGCGCCCGAGCAGGTGGCTGCGGTCTGATGCGAAGGCTCTGAGAAGGGCATTTCGCTTGATAACGCTTGCGGCTAAGATATGACGCATTGTGCTGTTTTGGTCACATTCAGTTTTTGAGTCGACTTTCCGTTCCAGTGAGACGGCTGCAAAATACGCGACAGGCCGATCAGCTTCTCAGGCACTGTGGGTTAAACATCTGCCGCTTGAGCTCGTATTTCCAAGGCAGCCCTGGAATTTGCCGATACCTTCGATCGTGTTCTTTCTGCTACAGGAGTTTCTCGATGAACCATTACCTCACTCCCGACCTGTGCGACGCCTACCCGGACCTGGTACAGGTGGTTGAGCCCATGTTCAGCAACTTTGGTGGTCGCGATTCCTTTGGTGGGGAAATCGTCACCATCAAGTGCTTCGAAGACAATTCGCTGGTCAAGGAGCAAGTCGAACTCAAGGGGCACGGCAAGGTACTGGTGGTTGATGGCGGTGGTTCCCTGCGTCGCGCGCTGCTGGGCGACCTGCTGGCCGAGAAGGCGGCGAAAAATGGCTGGGAAGGTCTGGTGATCTACGGTTGCATCCGCGATGTGGATGTCATCGCGCAGACTGACCTCGGTGTCCAGGCCCTGGCCAGCCACCCGATGAAGACCGACAAGCGTGGCATTGGTGATCTCAATGTGGCAGTGACCTTTGCCGGTGTGACTTTCCGTCCGGGCCAGTATGTCTACGCCGATAACAACGGCGTGATCGTGTCGCCGAGCCCGCTGAAAATGCCTGAATAAGTAGTTGGCCTGACAAGGGATGAGGATGTTCGAGGAAGAAAACGCGCAATGGGGGCTGGTGCATGCCCTGGTGCTGGATGGTGAAGGTGGTGCGCGTTCGATAGCCCGGACTGAGCTTGACGATCTGCAGCTACAGGCCCATGAAAGCCTGTGGCTGCATTGGGATCGCAGTCATCCACAAACCCAGACCTGGTTGCGCCGCTCCAGCGGCTTGAGCGAATTCAGCTGTGATCTGCTGCTGGAGGAAAATACCCGGCCGCGCTTGCTGGCCTTGCCGGAGTCGGAACTGCTGCTGTTTCTGCGGGGCATCAATCTCAATCCGGGAGCCGAGCCTGAAGACATGGTCTCGGTGCGCATCTTTGCGTCCGCGCAGCGGGTGATTTCTCTGCGCTTGCGGCCTTTGCGGGCCACCGATGAGCTGTTGGTGCAACTGGCCGAGGGCAAGGGGCCGAAAACCGCCGCCGAGCTCCTCCTCTATATGGCCGAATACCTGACCCATAAAGTGCAGGATCTGGTCAGCGATCTCTCTGAAGTGGTCGATGCTGAGGAAGAAAAGCTAGATGCCGACGAACGGTATACCCCGGAGCATGGGAGTATTTTGCAGATCCGTCGCCGGGCTGCCGGACTGAAGCGTTTCCTGGCGCCGCAGCGGGATATTTTCTCCCAACTGAGTCGGATAAAACTGCCCTGGTTCGCCGTCGATGATGGTGATTATTGGAATGAACTGCACAACAGCCTTACCCGTTACCTGGAAGAGCTGGAGTTGACTCGAGAGCGCGTGGGGCTTGTGCTGGAGGCCGAAGACCGGCGCTTGAGCGTACGCATGAATCGAACCATGTATCGCTTCGGGATCATCACCGGGATCTTCCTGCCCATGAGTTTTCTCACCGGTCTTCTGGGGATCAACGTCGGCGGCATTCCGTTCTCCGCCAGCCCTTACGGATTCATCATTGCCTGCCTGCTGCTGGTGTCGGTGGCCCTGGGACAATGGTGGTTGTTTCGCCGTTTGCGCTGGGTGTGATGATGCGTCATGTGACCCGAATAAATCTGATCGCGTCTTTTCCAGACATCACCCGAGGTGCGTATGCACGATCCGTTTGAACAGTCTTTGCGTGACATGCTCAAAGCTTCGCCATCGAGCCGCGATGACGATGCCTGCCTGGGCCGCGTACTGAAAACCGCCAACCGCCAGGTTGGGGCGGGGGATCTGTTCAGCCTGCTGGGCCGCTGGCTGCCGGCGCTGATGATCGCCTTGAATAACGGATCGGCCCATATCGCGCCGGTTTCCCGTCGTAAATCTTCTGCTCGCACTGCTGATAAGGCTGATTGAATATGGAACTTGATCTCTGGACGCAGAGCCTCGTCACGGCGATGACTGCCTTGTGGACCAAGGTAGCGAACTTCATTCCGAACCTGTTCGGCGCGCTGGTGGTGCTGTTGCTGGGCTTCGTGGTGGCCAAGCTGCTGGATACCCTGTTGTCGAAATTGCTGGCCAAGCTGGGCCTGGATCGCCTGATGGGCGGTACCGGCTTGACCAAATTGCTGTCCCGCGCGGGCTTGCAAGTACCGATCTCGACCTTGATCGGCAAGATCGTCTATTGGTTCGTTCTGCTTATTTTTCTGGTTTCTGCTGCTGAATCCCTTGGCCTTGAGCGAGTTTCGGCTACGCTCGACATGCTTGCGCTGTATTTGCCGAAGGTTTTCGGTGCTGCGCTGGTGCTGTTGGTGGGGGTTCTGCTGGCGCAATTGGCCAACGGTCTGGTGCGCGGAGCGGCGGAAGGTGTAGGCCTCGATTACGCCAGTGGCCTGGGACGGATTGCCCAGGGGCTGGTGATCATCATCAGTATTTCCGTTGCGATCAGTCAGTTGGAGGTCAAAACCGACCTGCTCAACCATGTGATCGTGATCGTATTGATTACCGTTGGTCTGGCCGTTGCGCTGGCGATGGGTTTGGGAAGCCGGGAAATTGCCGGACAGATTCTTGCGGGAATCTATGTGCGTGAGTTGTACCAGGTTGGGCAACAAGTACGTGTTGGTGAGGTCGAAGGCCAGATCGAAGAGATCGGCACGGTTAAAACTACATTGCTGACCGAGGAGGGTGAGCTAGTCTCTCTGTCCAATCGGATCTTGCTGGAGCAGCATGTAAGTAGCCGCTAACCCGGCAAACCCTGCTAATGTATGCCGCCGCAAAATGCCCTCATCGGGCTGCGGCGGACATTGACCTGACTGTCGGCACGACTCGTTTTGAATAAAACCCAATCGCTATCCACGCGCTATGATCCCCGTGAGCTCTCTGATGAGGAGTTGGTTGCGCGCTCACATACGGAGCTGTTTCACGTAACACGCGCCTATGAAGAGTTGATGCGACGCTATCAGCGGACCCTATTTAATGTTTGTGCGCGTTATCTAGGGAACGATCGTGATGCGGATGATGTCTGTCAGGAGGTGATGTTGAAGGTGCTGTATGGCCTTAAGAACTTTGAGGGCAAATCGAAGTTCAAGACATGGCTATATAGCATCACGTACAACGAATGCATCACGCAGTATCGCAAGGAGCGGCGCAAGCGTCGGTTGATGGACGCTTTAAGTCTTGACCCCCTCGAGGAGGCCTCTGAAGAGAAGGCGCCGAAACCTGAGGAGAAGGGCGGACTTGACCGATGGCTAGTGCATGTGAACCCGATTGATCGAGAGATTCTGGTGCTACGATTTGTCGCAGAACTGGAGTTTCAGGAGATCGCGGACATCATGCACATGGGTTTGAGTGCTACAAAAATGCGTTACAAACGTGCTCTTGATAAATTGCGTGAGAAATTTGCAGGCATTGCTGAAACTTAGTTCGGCGCAAATATCTCTTACGTCTAGGTGAGTTCTGATAGACTTACCGCCGAGTTGTCCCCCGGTATGTGGGACTGCTTTACAATCACCAGATGGGGATTTAACGGATGAAACTGAAAAACACCTTGGGCATTGCCATTGGTTCTATTGTTGCCGTGACTTCGTTCGGCGTTCTGGCGCAAGGCCAAGGCGCGGTCGAGGGTGAACTGTTTTACAAAAAACAGTACAACGACAGCGTTAATCACGTTGAAGACGGCTTCAACCCAGGCGCATCGATCGGTTACTTCCTGACCGACGATCTGTCGTTGAACGCCACCTACGACAAGACCAACCACACCCGTTCTAACGACGGTACTGGTAACCAGAAAATCAAAGGCGACAACTTCGGCCTGAACGCTCAGTACCACTTTGGTACCGTGGGTGACGCTCTGCGTCCATACGTTTCCGGCGGTGTTGCTCACAAGAGCATGACCAACGTGATCGCTGACGGTCACAGCGGCCGCGACCAGTCGACTTTCCTGACTGCAGGCGCTGGTGTTAAGTACTACTTCACCGACAACCTGTTCGCCCGTGCCGGCGTTGAAGCTGACTACAAGCTGGACAACGGCAAGTGGGACTACGCTCCTACTATCGGCCTGGGTGTGAACTTCGGTGGCAGCGGCGGCAAAGTCGCTCCAGCTCCAGTTGCTCCAGCTCCAGCTCCTGAGCCAGCTCCAGAAGCTCCAGTTGCTGAAGTTGTTCGTGTTGAGCTGGACGTTAAGTTCGACTTCGACAAGTCGGTCGTTAAGCCTAACAGCTACGCTGACATCAAGAACCTGGCTGATTTCATGAATCAGTACCCACAGACCACCACCGTTGTTGAAGGTCACACTGACTCCGTCGGTCCTGACGCTTACAACCAGAAGCTGTCTGAGCGTCGTGCAAACGCCGTTAAACAAGTTCTGGTCAACCAGTACGGCGTTGGCGCTAACCGCGTTCAATCCGTTGGTTACGGTGAGTCCCGCCCAGTTGCCGACAACGCAACTGAAGCTGGTCGCGCAGTTAACCGTCGCGTAGAAGCATCGGTTGAAGCTCAAGCTAAGTAATTAGCCTTGTAGCTTGGAAAAACCCGGCCTAGGCCGGGTTTTTCTTTGTCTGCGATTTACCTGGCCCAGAGGCGCGCTCAGGCTTGGCACGCAAAGGCTTGGACAGCGGACTCAGTGGCCGCTACTGCACCGATCACCAGGATCGCCGGGCTCTTCAGCTCGAAGCGCAGGGCATCGCGCTCCATCCCCGCCAGATCGCTGCGGTATTCCCGCTGTTCAGGCAGCGAGGCATTTTCAATCATCGCCACCGGCGTATCGGCTGCCAGACCGCCGTCACGCAAGTGCCCGGCAATCTCCGCCAGCTTCGCCACCCCCATGTAGATCACCAGGGTCGTACCGCTTTGAGCCAGAGCCTGCCAGTTCAGGCTGCTGTCATCTTGAGTGTGGGCGGTCACCAGGGTCACGCCCCGAGCCACGCCTCGCAGGGTCAGGGGAATATCACAACGGGTTGCACCCGCCAGCCCCGCGGTGATGCCATTGACCAACTCCACCTCGATCCCACGTTCCTTCAGCCACTGAGCTTCCTCGCCACCTCGCCCGAAAATGCATGGATCGCCACCCTTGAGGCGCACCACGCAGCGCCCTTGCCGGGCATAGCGCAGCATCAGGCGATGAATGAAGGCCTGGGGCGTGGAGCGACAGCCACCGCGCTTGCCCACCGGGATGACCCGCGCTGTGGGGCAATGGTCCAGCACCGCGCTGTTCACCAGATCATCGATCAACACCACATCGGCTTCGCCAAGGGCGCGTACGGCCCTGAGGGTCAACAGCTCGGGGTCTCCAGGCCCTGCACCTACCAGCCAGACTTTTGCGCTCATACGTTTTCCTCACACAGGGATGGCGGCGACAGGTTGCACCGGAGCCGCCAGCAGGCGCTTGATCTCCGGCACGCAGGAGCCACATTGGCTACCGCAACCCAGTTGTTGTTTCAGTTGGTCGAGATTCAGGCCTTCAGCGATACCGGCACAGACCGCCCGGTAGCTGACGTTCTTGCAGTTACACAGGGTCCGCTCCCGTTCCCCGCCCAGGCCGCTGGCCCCCGGCGGACTGCTCATCGGTGCCAGCAACCAGCGTCGTAGTTGCTCATCGGCGCGCCCCTCGAGCCACAGTTCCTGCAGCCAGTGCTGGGCCAGGGTTTCGCCGGCCAGGCGAATCGCGGTGATCCGCCCTTGTTCGATGCGCACCCGCTTGCCGATGGCCCGACGCGGATCGTCATAGGCCAGCACCGGCCCAGTTTCGAGCCCCAAGTGCTGATCGATGAGCTTGAGCAATGCCGGCGGCGGTGCTTCCTGGTGAGCGGCCCGAATCACCAGGGCCGGACGTTCGCGACCGGTCAGGCTCAGGCTGACATAGGCAAAGGCTTCGCACAGGGGGCGCAGAGCCCTGAAGTGCGCCTGCACGTCGCCTTCGATCAGGGCAAACAATTGCCATGGCAGTTGCACCGGCTCCAGGCGCACGCCGCTGTGTTTGAGTTCCGGCTGTTTGGACAGAGGGTCAAAGGCCGGCTGAGTGACGACGTTGATCCCGCCCTTGAGGAAGCGATCCCCCCAGTGCATCGGCACAAAGGCCTGGCCGGGACGCACGCTGTCATCGCTGCTGACGGCGACGATCACACTGCCACGGCGGCTTTTCAGGTTGACCAGATCTCCCTCCCGTAGCCGCTGGCGCCGCAGTTCATCCGGATGCAGGCTCAGCAGTGCTTCGCTGACATGGCCGAACAGCTGCGCCGCGGTGCCGGTGCGGCTCATGCCGTGCCATTGGTCCCGCAGCCGACCGGTGATCAGGGTCAGGGGAAAGCGGGCATCGCGCTGTTCCTTGGCGGGCAGGTAAGGGTCGCAGACAAAGTGCGCACGGCCAGTGGCGGTGGGAAAACGCCCATCCCCATACAAGCGCGGCGTGCCCTGTGTCGCGCCGCTGGGGAAGGGCCACTGCTGTGGGCCGAGACGGTCGATCAACTGGTGACTGAGGCCGGACAGGTCCAGATCGCGGTCCTGGGTCAGGCCTTTGTACTCATCGAACAGCTGGGCTGGGGAGTCGAAGTCGAACAGGCTCGGCAGCCCGGGCCGCAGGCGTCGCTCCAGACGTTGGGCGAAATCCACGGTAATGGCCCAATCAGGCCGTGCCTCACCGGGTGCGATTACCGCCTGACGCACATGAGAAACCCGCCGTTCCGAGTTGGTCACCGTGCCTTCCTTCTCGCCCCAACTGGCGGCAGGTAGCAGCAGGTCGGCAAAGGCCGCGGTTTCCGTGGTGGCGAAGGCTTCTTGCAGGACCACGAACGGGCAGTGCTGCAGGGCCGCACGCACCGCGTTCTGGTCCGGCAGCGACTGCGCCGGGTTGGTACAGGCGATCCACAAGGCCTTGATGCGACCGCTTTGCAGCTGTTCAAACAACTCGATAGCGGTCAGTCCGGGGCTGGCTGGCACCTGTTCCACCCCCCAATAAGCGGCGACCTCAGCGCGATGTTGGGGATCGGCAGCTTCCCGGTGCCCGGGGAGCAGGTTGCTCAGACTGCCGGTTTCGCGCCCGCCCATGGCATTGGGCTGACCGGTGAGGGAGAAGGGCCCCGCACCCTTTCGGCCGATTTGCCCGGTGGCCAGGTGCAGATTGATCAGCGCACTGTTTTTTGCGCTGCCGGCGCTGGACTGATTCAAGCCCATGCACCACAACGACAGGAAACTGGGCGCCGTCCCTATCCATTGGGCGCACAGCTGCAGTTGCTCAAGGCTGATACCACAGAGTTGCGCCACCATCGCCGGGGGGTAGTCGCGGACCAGCACCTTCAGCTCGGCCAGGCCCTCGGTGTGTTCGCGGATGAAGTCACGATTGACCCAGTCCTCCCACAGCAACAGGTGGAGAATCCCGTGGAACAGTGCGACATCGGTGCCGGGGAGGATCGCCAGATGCAGGTCGGCCAGATCGCAGGTGTCAGTACGACGCGGGTCGATGACGATGACTTTCATGTCCGGACGCTGGCTTTTCGCGTGTTCCAGGCGCCGAAACAGCACGGGATGGGCGTAGGCCATGTTACTGCCGACGATCACCACGCAATCGCTGTGCTCCAGGTCCTCATAACTGCAAGGCGGCGCATCGGCCCCCAGGCTGCGCTTGTAGCCCACCACCGCCGAGGACATGCACAGCCGGGAATTGCTGTCGATATTGTTGGTGCCCACCAGGGCCCGGGCCAGCTTGTTGAAGGCGTAGTAGTCCTCGGTCAGCAGTTGCCCGGAGACATAGAACGCCACGCTGTCCGGGCCATGCTCGGCGATGGTCTGGGCGAACACCCCGGCGGCATGCTCCAGGGCGCTGTCCCAGTCGCAGCGGCTGCGAGCCAGGTCCTTGCCCAGGCGCAGTTCCGGGTACAGGGCGCGGGCGTTGCGGTCGCCGGTCAAATGCAGGCTGGCGCCCTTGCTGCACAGCTTGCCGAAGTTGGCCGGGTGCGCCGGATCGCCGCTGACCCCGAGGATCTGCCGGCCGTCATGCTCGATCAGCACACCGCAGCCGACCCCGCAGTAGCAACAGGTCGAGGCCGTGCTCTGCGGCTTCATCAGCCGGCATCCCGCAGGGCCAACTGCACCCGGCCACTTGCCACCCGCGCCGGATGGTGATGGGCGCAGCCGGTGTCCGGGGCCTGGGCTTCGCCGGATTCCAGGTCGATCTGCCAGTTGTGCAGCGGGCAGGCCACGCGCTTGCCGTAGATCAATCCCTGGGACAGGGGGCCGCCCTTGTGCGGACAACGATCGTCGAGGGCAAAGACCTGATCGTCGCTGGTACGAAAAATCGCGATATCGCCCTTGGGGCCCTTGATGATGCGCGAGCCCAGGGCATTGATCTCTTCCAGGGCGCAGATATCCAGCCAGTTCATGCCGGCACCTCCAGTTGTTTCACGGGGATCGACTCGTACTCTTTTTTCAGCTGCGGCTCGGCCAGGCGCTGCTGCCACGGGTCTTGCTCGAAGGACAGGGAGAACTGCAGGCGCTCGTTCAGCGCCTTGCGCCGTTGCGGGTCTTCCAGCACGGCCTTTTTCACGTGCTCCAGGCCGACCCGTTGCAGGTAGTGCACCGTGCGTTCGAGGTAGAAGGCCTCTTCGCGGTAAAGCTGGAGGAAGGCGCCGTTGTATTCGCGGACTTCTTCGGCGGTCTTGAGCTTGACGAAAAACTCTGCCACCTCGGTCTTGATCCCGCCGTTGCCGCCGATGTACATCTCCCAGCCCGAATCGACGCCGATGATGCCTACGTCCTTGATCCCCGCTTCCGAGCAGTTGCGCGGGCAACCGGAGACCGCCAGCTTGACCTTGTGCGGCGACCACATGTTGAACAGGTCGTGTTCCAGCTCGATTCCCAGCTGGGTGGAGTTCTGCGTGCCGAAGCGGCAGAACTCGCTGCCGACACAGGTCTTCACGGTGCGGATGGATTTGCCATAGGCGTGGCCGGACGGCATGTCCAGGTCTTTCCAGACTCCGGGCAAGTCTTCCTTGCGGATGCCCAGCAGGTCGATGCGCTGGCCGCCGGTGACCTTGACCATGGGCACCTGGTACTTGTCGGCGACATCGGCGATGCGTCGCAGCTCGGACGGATTGGTCACGCCCCCCCACATCCGCGGCACCACCGAGTAGGTCCCATCCTTCTGGATATTGGCGTGGGCCCGCTCGTTGATCAGCCGCGATTGCGGATCGTCCTTGGCTTCTCCCGGCCAGGTGGAGATCAGGTAGTAGTTCAGCGCCGGGCGGCAAGTGGCGCAACCGTTGGGGGTACGCCAGTTGAGGTAGCTCATGGTGCCGGCGACGGTCAGCAGATGCTGGTCGCGAATGGCCTGGCGGATCTGCCCGTGGTTCAGGTCGCTGCAGGCGCAGATGGCTTTTTCGCTTTTTGGTTTGACGTCCGCCGCGCCGCCCACGGTGTTGATCAGGATCTGCTCCACCAGTCCGGCACAGGAGCCGCAGGAACTGGCGGCCTTGGTGTGCTTCTTGACCTCGTCGACGCTGAACAGCCCCTGTTCCTGGATGGCCTTGACGATGGTGCCCTTGCACACGCCGTTGCAGCCGCAGACTTCGGCGCTGTCGGCCATGCTCATGGCCTTGTCCTGGCCCTGGTGGCCGACATCCCCGAGGGCCTGCTCGCCGAACATCAAGTGATCGCGGATTTCGCCAATGCCGTGCTGTTCGCGGATCTGCCGGAAGTACCAGCCGCCGTCCGCCGTATCGCCGTACAGGCAGGCGCCCACCAGTATGTCGTCCTTGATCACCAGCTTCTTGTACACCCCTCCAATGGGGTCGGAGAGGGTGATGGTCTCGGTGCCGTCGCCGCCCATGAAATCCCCGGCGGAAAACAGATCGATGCCCGTGACCTTCAACTTGGTCGAGGTCACTGAGCCTTGGTAGCGGGCAAAGCCCAGTTGGGCCAAGTGGTTGGCGCAGACCTTGGCCTGTTCGAACAGCGGCGCCACCAGGCCGTAGGCGATACCGCGGTGACTGGCGCACTCACCGATGGCGTAGATACGCGGGTCGAAGGTTTGCAGGGTGTCGTTGACCAGAATCCCACGGTTGCAGTGCAGGCCGGCCCGTTCCGCCAGCTCGGTGTTGGGGCGGATGCCGGCGGCCATCACCACCAGGTCAGCGGGGATGATCTCGCCATTCTTGAACTGCACCGAGCCGACCCGGCCATTGCCGGCATCGATCAGGGCCTGGGTCTGTTCGCACAGGCGAAACTTCAGGCCACGGCTTTCCAGGGCGCCTTGCAGCAACTGGCCGCTGGTCTGGTCCAGTTGCCGTTCCAGCAGCCATTCGCCGATATGCACCACGGTCACGTCCATGCCCCGCAGCTTGAGGCCGTTGGCGGCTTCCAGGCCCAGCAGGCCGCCGCCGATCACCACCGCATGCGTGTGAGTCTTGGCCGTGTCGATCATCGCCTGGGTGTCGGCAATGTCGCGATAGCCGATCACCCCCTGCAGGTCCTTGCCGGGAATCGGCAGGATAAAGGGTGTGGAGCCGGTGGCGATCAGCAGGCGGTCGTACTCGGCTTCGCTGCCGTCCTCGGCGATCACCCGGCGCTTGATCCGGTCGATTTCCACCACTTTGCGATTGAGCAGCAGCTTGATGTTGTGGTTCAGGTACCAGTCCAGGTCGTTGAGGACGATGTCCTCGAACGTCTGTTCACCGGCCAGCACCGGCGAGAGCAGGATGCGGTTGTAGTTGGTGTGGGGTTCGGCACCGAACACGGTGATGTCGTACAGCTCGTCGCTCAGTTTGAGCAACTCTTCCAGGGTGCGGACCCCGGCCATGCCGTTGCCGATCATTACCAGTTTGAGTCTTTTCATGGGCTTCTCCGGAGCTCAGGCAGGTTCAGTGCGGCCTGGCTCGAAAAACTGCGCGCAAACAAAAAAGGCGTCCCGTCAGTGGCCTGACGAGGACGCCTTTGTCCGATCCCGTTCTCTCGGGAAGCCTGCCTTCGTCTTTGAAGGCCGGGCTTTATGTCTGTTGTCCGCTCTCATGCAGTGCTTGTGCCAAGTTGCCGAGGGCGCGGTTTTATGGGGCTCCGGTGAAGATTCTGCCCTGGCCGAGTTCGGCTGTTGCACCGAATCGAGGCGTCACGCCCTCTTTCGGCTCTTTGCGGCGGCGGCTGGGGGCGATGAATGGCCTGGGGGATCGCCAAGCAAGGTCCTGCGGAGCGTTTCGCAGCCTCGCTATGGCTCGACAGCGGCTACACCTGTTGCCAATGCCGAAGGGGGTTGTAGCCGCTGCCGCAGGCTGCGAACGGCTCCGCAGGAGGCGTAGGTGGCGCTGAAGTGGCTGGAGGTTATCGGGAGATTGAACGGCTGTGCCCGCCACCTGTTGGCTTCAGCGATGCAGCAGTGCCAGCAGCAATATCAGGTTGACTAGCAGGGCGAGCAGGGCCAGGCCGCGCCAGACCTTCAGCGGCTCTCGTTCCAGCAAGGGGCGCGGCCGCAGGCTCAGGCTGCGGCGTTCACCCTGTTCCAGCACCAACAGCCATTCTTCGGCGGTTTCATAGCGCTGGGCCGGGTCGGCACAGACCCCGCGTTCCAGGCTTTGCTCCAGCCATTGCGGCAGATCCGGGCGGTAGCGGCTGGGGGGAACAGCAGCGGTGAAGCGCGGGCGCTGGAAGGCTTCGATCTCGCCATGGGGGTAGTGCCCGGTCAGCAGGTAATACAGGCTGACACCCACCGCATAGAGATCCTGTTGCGGGCTGGGAGGTTCGCCGGCGAAGGCTTCCGGGGCGATATAGCTCGGGGTGCCGGGCAGCAGGTGCGCCAGGTCCGCCGACAAGCCGGGGCAGTAGGCCAGGCCGAAATCCAGAATCCGCAGTTCGCCATCGTCTCCCAGCAGCAGGTTGTCCGGCTTGATGTCGCGGTGCAGGATCTGCCGGCGGTGCAGCAGGCCAATGGCCCGCAGCAGGCGCTCGGCCAGGGACTGCCACTGGTCCAGGGGCAGGGGGCCGTTGTAGCGAAACAGCTGTTGCAGGGTGCGACCGGGGTATTCGCGCATCAGGTAATACAGGTGCTGGCGCGCAGTGCCACCGTGCACCTGGGGGAAATACCGCCCGGCAACGCGGCGCAGCAGCCATTCCTCGGACAGCAGCCCCTGGCAGGCCGCCAGGTCGTTGTGCAGGGCTGCCGGCAGGGTTTTCAGCAGCCAGGCCTGGTGCTGTTCATCACGCACGCGGTATAGCAGCGATTGCTGGCTCTGGCTGACCAGGCTCTCCACCTGCCAGCCTTCGAAGCGTTGCCCGGGTTTCAGCAACGGCGGCAGGGGCCATTGTTGCAAGTGCAGCAGGGCATCGCCGAGGCTGCCTTCGCCAAGCGCGTCGACCCGCACCAGCAGCGCGCTGGCATTGTCCTGACTACCGGCCAGGTGCGCTGCGTTGACCAGGGTCTGTGTCGCGCTGTCCAGGTCGGGCTGGTCCCGCAGAATGGCGGCGATGGCGCTGTCGCCCAGGGTGGCCCAGACCCCGTCGCTGAGCATCAGGAAGCTTTCGCCCTGGCGCAGTTCGCCATCGAGGAAGTCCAGTACCAGATGCTGGTCCAGGCCCAGGGCGCGCTTGAGCACATGCTGCATGCCCGGCTGGTCCCAGACATGGTCCTCGCTGATGCGTTGCAACTGCTGTTGGTGCCAACGGTAGACCCGGCAGTCGCCGACATGGGCCAGGGTAAAGCGCCGGCCCCGCAGTACCAGGGCGCTGAGGGTGGTGAGCAGGGGCTGGCCGCCGCCGTTGGCCTGGAGCCAGCGGTTCTGGGCGCTCAGCAGGCGTTCCAGGGCCTGGGCCACGGCCCAGGTTTCCGGGGTGGCGTAGTAATCCAGGGCCAGGGCCTGCAGGCTCGAACGCGCTGCCAGGCCGCCGTCGGCACACTGACTGACGCCATCGGCGATGGCGAACAGCAGGCCCTTGCTCGCCGCCAGATCCGGCGCCGGGGTGACCCGGCGCAAGGCGTCCTGATTTTCCGCCCGCGGTCCGGTGGCGCTGGCCTCGGCATGGCTCAGTTGCAGGCCCATGGCGCGCTCAGACCCGTGCCGCAGTCACGGCGGCGGAGCCCCAGGTGGTTCTCCAGCGGCGCTTGACCCCGTACAGGCCGAACCAGGCCAGGACCCCGAGACTGGCGAACAGCCACAGTGCCAGTTGATAGCTGCCGGTGCTCTGCTTGATCGCGCCCATGCCTGCCGCCAGGGCGAAACCGCCGATGCCGCCGGCCATGCCGATCAGCCCGGTCATGACCCCGATTTCCCGACGAAAGCGTTGCGGTACCAGCTGGAACACCGCGCCATTGCCGGCGCCGAGGCCCAGCATGGTGCAGACGAACAGGGCCAGGGCGGCGTAGGAACTGGGCAGGTTGAATCCCACGGCGGCGATGCAGACCACCGCCACGCTGTACATCGCCAGCAAAGTGCGGATGCCGCCGAAACGGTCCGCCAGGGCGCCGCCCAGAGGGCGCATCAGGCTGCCGCCGAAGACACAGGCGGCGGTGTAGTAGCCAGCAGTCACCGGGCTCAGGCCGTACTGGTCGTTGAAATAGCCGGGCAGGGCGCTGGCCAGGCCGATGAATCCGCCAAAGGTCACGCTGTAGAAGAACATGAACCACCAGCTGTCGCGGTCCCCCAGGGCCTTGAAGTAGTCGCCCATGGATTTGGCCCGTGGCCGCTCGGGGGCGTTCTTCGCCAGCCAGGCGAACAGCACCAGTGTCAGGAGCAGCGGGATCAGGGCGAAGCCGAAGACATTGCTCCAGCCGAAAGCCGCTGCCAGCACCGGAGCGAGCAGCGCGGCGAACACCGTGCCGGAGTTGCCGGCACCGGCGATGCCCATGGCCTTGCCCTGGTGTTGCGGCGGATACCATTGGGAGGCCAGGGGCAGGGCCACAGCGAAGGAGGCGCCGGCCATGCCCAGGAATACTCCCAGTAGCAAGGCTTGCTCATAGCTGTGGATGCCCAGCTTCCAGGCGCCGAACAGCGCGCCGATGACAATCACCTGGCCGATCAGGCCGGCGGTCTTGGGCGACAGGCGATCGGCCAGCAGGCCCATGATGAAGCGCAGCACTGCGCCGGCGAGGATCGGTGTGGCGACCATCAGCCCGCGTTGCTGGGGGCTCAGGTGCAGGTCGGCAGCAATCTGCACCGCCAGGGGGCCCAGCAGGTACCAGACCATGAAGCTCAGGTCGAAATACAGAAAGGCTGCGAACAGGGTCGGGGTGTGGCCGGATTTCCAGAAGCTTGAATTCATCGCGCACCTCAGCTGATAAGAGTCGTTGGAGTCGTCATGAGCTTGCAGGTGGAGCGCCGCCACGGCCGCGCCACCGACCCCGGTCAGTGGGGCCAAAACGAAAAAACGTCGGCACCCGGCTCGTTGTGGCGAGCAGGGTGCGCGACGTCTTTGTCGTAGGTGGGGCAACCGCCGTTGGTTACCGTTGTGGATCTGGTAGCAAGAGCCGAGCCAACCGGCGGCCATGTTGGCTGGCATGGGCAGGCTCGCTGTAGGAGCTGGCTTGCCAGCGAAGGCGCCCTCAAGACTGGCACAAGGTTCAGAGGCCTATTCGCCGGCAAGCCGGCTCCTCCGGGGCGCAGGTCAGCCCAGCAGTTCCTGCATGGCGATGATCTGTTCCGCGACCTGGATCAGCTTCTGCTGCTTGCCCATGGCCTGACGGCGCATCAGGGTGTAGGCCTGTTCTTCGTCGCAGTCCTTCATCTTCATCAACAGGCCCTTGGCCAGCTCGATGCGCTTGCGCTCGGCCAGTTGCTGGTCCCGGGCCTGGAGTTGCGCGCGCAGGGCCTGGTCGCTTTCAAAGCGCGCCATGGCCACGTCGAGGATCGGTTGCAGGCGCTGGACCTGGATGCCCTCGACGATGTAGGCGCTGACCCCGGACTTGATCGCCTGGCGCATCACCCCCGGATCGTGTTCATCGGTGAACATCACGATGGGCCGGGGTTGATCGCGGCTGACCAGCACCACTTGCTCCATCACATCACGGCTGGGTGACTCGGTATCGATCAGGATCACGTCCGGGCGCACCGTTTCGACGCGGCCCGGCAGGTCGATGGTCAGGCCGGATTCGTCAATCACCTCGAAGCCGGCTTCGCTGAGGGCGGCCTTGAGCCTTCCGACTTTTTTTGCGGTGTCGTTGATCAGCAGGATACGCAGCATGTTCGCGGACTCCGGTCAGCGCTGGGCGGCAAGGGCAGGGCTGTCGTTGAGGGCATGCAGGCGGAAGCTGCGGGCATAGGCGGCAGGCTCAGAGCCGTCCCACACCTTGCCATCGATCAACTGGCTGCTGCGCATGTCCGGGCCCGAGGTGGTGATGCCCAGCGCGCTGGCGGCTTCGCGATAGAGTTCAAGCTGCTGCACGTGGCGAGCGACGCCCAGGTAGTCCGGGTCTTCCCGCAGCAGGCCCCAGCGCCGGAACTGGGTCATGAACCACATGCCGTCGGATAGGTAGGGCAGGTTGACGGCGCCATGGTGGTGAAAGCGCAGCGCGTGGGGGTCCTGCCAGCGATTGCCCAGGCCGTCGGCGTAAGCCCCCAGCAGCCGCGGCTCGATGCAGTCCAGCGGTGCATTCAGGTAATCGGCGGCGCTCAGCAACTGGGCGGTGCTGCGGCGGTTTTCCGGACTTTGTTCGATAAAGCGGCTGGCCTCGAGGATCGCCATGACCAGGACCCGGGCGGTGTTGGGGTATTGCTCGACGAAGGCGCGGGTGCAGCCGAGGACTTTTTCCGGGTGGTCCGGCCAGATTGCCTGGCTGGTGGCCAGGGTGAAGCCCTGATCCTGCTGCACTGCACTGGCGCTCCAGGGTTCGCCGACGCAGAACCCGTCGATGCGCCCGGCCTGCAGGTGAGCCACCATCTGCGGCGGCGGCACCACCACGCTGTCGACATCCTGCAGCGGGTGGATGCCCTGGCTGGCCAGCCAGTAGTACAACCACATGGCGTGAGTCCCGGTGGGGAAGGTCTGGGCGAAGGTCAGTCGTGCCCGGCTTTGGTGCACATGGTGGTCCAATGCTTCAGGGCTGGTCACTTTGAGGGCTTGCAGTTCCCGGGACAGGTTGATGCTTTGGCCATTCTGGTTCAGGCCCATGAGCACCGCCATGTCGCAGGGATGGGTCCCGCCGATGCCCAGGTGCACGGCGTAGATCAGGCCGTACAGGCTGTGGGCAGCGTCCAGTTCGCCACTCACCAGCTTGTCCCGCAGCCCGGCCCAGGAACTCTGGCGCTTGAGGTTCAGGGTCAGGCCGTAGGGCTGGGCAAAGCCCTGGGTGGCGGCGACCACCACCGAGGCGCAATCGGTCAGGGCCATGAAGCCCAGGTTGATGGCGGACTTTTCCGGGGCATCGCTGCCGTTGACCCAGGCCAGTGCGCAGTTGGGGTGTTCAGTCATGGCTTGGCACCTTGCATAAAAAAGCGTCGTACCCACTGGCCAGGCAAAGCCTGTGTGGGTGACGACGCCGTTGTCCTTGAACCTGGGCCGCCATTGGCCCAGGTCTGATGAGCAAGTGGGTGCAAGGCATATGCCATTGTCGGGGATTTCATTCTGCGCCTCGCCTGCAAGCCCTGGGCGCGGCTATAATCGGCGCCTTATTTCGCCGCCAACCGAGTTCATCCCGCCCATGTATACCCTGGCCCGCCAGCTGTTGTTCAAACTCTCCCCGGAAACCTCCCACGATCTGTCCCTGGACCTGATCGGTGCGGGCGGGCGTTTGGGCCTTAACGGTCTGTTGTGCAAGGCGCCGGCGCAGTTGCCGGTGCAGGTCATGGGCCTGGAGTTTCCGAACCCGGTGGGCCTGGCTGCCGGTCTGGACAAGAACGGCGCCGCCATCGATGGCTTCGCTCAACTGGGCTTTGGCTTTGTCGAGATCGGCACCGTCACTCCGCGTCCGCAGCCGGGCAACCCCAAGCCGCGGATCTTCCGCCTGCCTCAGGCCGAAGCCATCATCAACCGCATGGGCTTCAACAACCTGGGGGTCGATAATCTGCTGGCACGTGTGGCCGCCTCCCAATACAAGGGCGTGCTGGGGATCAATATCGGCAAGAACTTCGACACCCCGGTGGAGCGGGCGGTGGACGACTACCTGATCTGCCTGGACAAGGTCTATGCCCATGCCAGTTATGTCACGGTCAATGTCAGCTCGCCCAATACCCCGGGCTTGCGCAGCCTGCAGTTTGGCGAGTCCCTCAAGCAGCTGCTGTCGGCTCTGAGCCAGCGTCAGCAGGAGCTGGCGAGCATTCATGGCAAACGCGTGCCCCTGGCGATCAAGATCGCGCCGGACATGAGCGATGAGGAAACCGTTGAAGTGGCTCGGGCCTTGCTGGAAACCGGCATGGACGCGGTGATCGCCACCAACACCACCTTGAGTCGCGAAGGCGTCGAAGGTATGGAGCACGGCGATGAGGCTGGCGGCTTGTCCGGCGCGCCGGTGCGCGACAAGAGCACCCACACTGTCAAGGTACTGGCCGCTGAACTGGCCGGTCGCTTGCCGATCATTGCCGTGGGCGGCATCACGGAAGGCAAGCACGCGGCTGAGAAGATCGCCGCGGGCGCCAGCCTGGTGCAGCTGTATTCGGGCTTCATCTATAAGGGGCCGGCGTTGATTCGCGAGTCGGTGGATGCCATCGCGGCCATGGGCCGATAAGAACGGGCGCCAGCGCGGCCATAAAAAAGGGCTCCTCGAAGGAGCCCCTGGGCCGAAGCCCGCCGCCCGGATGGGGCGTGCGTGGTTAAGTCGTCATCTATTCAAGTTGTAGGTGTCGGAATGTGCCCTGATCAGCCGACAGCGCGAAGTTCGTTGAGTCTGTGGATGCCCGCAGTGCCAGTCATACCGTCCCAGTTGTCGCCGCGTCCTTCTCGCCAGCCGTTAATCCAGGCTTGGCGTACCGACGGTAGAGTAAATGGGCAAAGCTCACGGGACTTGCCATTAACGCCATACTGATATCCGCGTAAAAATGCTCTTTCCAACGGATCACGCTTTAGTCTTCTCATAGGGTGTTTCCCTCACTTGTTGACTGTCTTATGTCCCGTCGACCTTCTTCTGAGGTCGGGCAGATTGTCTCTGCCGTTGGTGCTCGCTGCCGGCGTGGCGAGCCTTGATGTTGACGCCATTGCGGCGTCAACCTGTGTTGAGTTCTAACCAATAGGTCACAGCAAGTGAATGATCGTTTTGTCATAAGGACGTAACGATAATGCTGTCCAGGCCATAAGCCGGGACGGGTTTTTTAGCTTGTTTGCCAGGCAAAGCCCGCTGTGATCAGCCTCTCACTAGATGATGAGGTTAATGCTTTAGTGAGAATGTCGAACGGTTGCACTCAACTACTATTCGACGAAGGGTCGACTTATGTCATTTTGTTGCCCTGACTTTTTTATCTGTCCCGGCCTCTAAGCTTTTTTGCCCTGCAAGAAAGCCTGTCTGCCGGGGTGGGACGGCACAGTTTCGTGCCACACGAGCGCTCTTGAAGAAAAGCGCTTGATTGAAAACCGAACGGGCGATGCGTTGTCCGTTCACTTATTGCTAAAGGCCCTGGTACTCCCATGTCGGATCGTTACGAACTCTTCCTCACCTGCCCCAAAGGCCTTGAAGGCCTGCTGATCGAGGAAGCCGTCGGGCTTGGCCTTGAGCAAGCACGTGAGCACACCTCTGCCGTGCGCGGCATGGCCGACATGGAGACGGCCTATCGGCTGTGTCTGTGGTCGCGCCTGGCCAACCGGGTGCTGCTTGTCCTCAAGCGCTTTCCAATGAAGGACGCCGAGGACCTCTACCACGGCGTGCTCGACGTCGACTGGCAGGACCACATGCTGGCCGATGGCACCCTGGCGGTGGAGTTCAGCGGCCACGGTTCGGGCATCGACAACACCCACTTTGGTGCCCTGAAGGTCAAGGACGCCATTGTCGACAAACTGCGCACACCCACCGGCGAGCGTCCTTCGGTGGACAAGCTCAATCCGGACCTGCGCATCCACCTGCGCCTGGATCGCGGCGAAGCCATCCTGTCCCTGGACCTGTCCGGCCACAGCCTGCACCAGCGCGGCTATCGCCTGCAGCAAGGCGCCGCGCCGCTCAAGGAAAACCTGGCGGCCGCGATCCTGATCCGTTCCGGCTGGCCGCGCATCGCCGCAGACGGCGGGGCCCTGGCCGACCCGATGTGCGGTGTCGGCACCTTCCTGGTGGAAGCGGCGATGATTGCCGCGGACATCGCTCCCAACCTCAAGCGTGAGCAGTGGGGCTTTACCGCCTGGCTCGGCCATGTGCCGGCGTTGTGGCGCAAGCTGCACGATGAAGCACAGGCTCGGGCCCAGGCCGGACTGGCCAAGCCACCGCTGTGGATTCGCGGCTACGAGGCCGATCCACGATTGATCCAGCCGGGTCGCAACAACGTCGAGCGCGCGGGCTTGAGCGACTGGATCAAGATCTACCAGGGCGAAGTGGGGACTTTTGAACCGCGTCCGGACCAGAACCAGAAGGGCCTGGTGATCTGCAACCCGCCCTACGGCGAGCGTCTGGGTGACGAAGCCAGCCTGCTGTACCTCTACCAGAACCTCGGCGAGCGCCTGCGTCAGGCCTGCCTGAACTGGGAAGCGGCGGTGTTCACCGGCGCCCCGGACCTGGGCAAGCGCATGGGCATTCGCAGCCACAAGCAGTACTCGTTCTGGAACGGCGCCTTGCCGTGCAAGCTGCTGCTGATCAAGGTGCTGCCGGACCAGTTCGTCACCGGTGAGCGACGCACCGCCGAGCAGCGCCAGGTGGAACGCGAGCAGGCCCAGGCCGCTGCAGACGAGCCGCCGGTGCGCCAGTACAACAAGAATGGCAACCCGATCAAGCCGGCTCCTGCGCCGGCGCCGGTGGTCGAGCAGGCCCGTCTGAGCGAGGGCGGGCAGATGTTTGCCAACCGCCTGCAAAAGAACCTCAAGCTGCTGGGCAAATGGGCCAAGCGCGAAGGTGTCGAGTGCTATCGGGTCTATGACGCGGACATGCCGGAATACTCCCTGGCCATCGACCTGTACCAAGATTGGGTGCACGTCCAGGAATACGCGGCGCCCAAGTCGGTGGACCCGGAGAAGGCCCAGGCGCGTCTGTTCGATGCCCTGGCAGCGATTCCCCAGGCACTGAACGTGGATAAGAGCCGGGTGGTGATCAAGCGTCGCGAGCGCCAGAGCGGCACCAAGCAATACGAGCGCCAGAGCGCCCAGGGCCAGTTCACCGAAGTTCGCGAAGGCGGGGTCAAGCTGCTGGTGAACCTGACCGACTACCTGGACACCGGGCTGTTCCTCGACCATCGGCCGATGCGCATGCGCATCCAGAAAGAGGCTGCTGGCAAGCGTTTCCTCAACCTGTTCTGCTACACCGCCACCGCCAGTGTGCACGCGGCCAAGGGTGGAGCCCGCAGCACGACCAGCGTCGACTTGTCGAAAACCTACCTGGACTGGGCGCGACGCAACTTCTCCCTCAACGGTTTCTCCGACAAGAACCGTCTGGAGCAGGGTGATGTGATGGCCTGGCTGGACAGTTGCCGTGACGAGTTCGACCTGATCTTCATCGACCCGCCGACCTTCTCCAACTCCAAGCGCATGGAAGGGGTGTTCGACGTGCAGCGTGACCAGGTGCAGTTGCTGGACCTGGCCATGGCCCGTCTGGCGCCGGGTGGCGTGCTCTACTTCTCCAACAACTTCCGCAAGTTCCAGTTGGACGAGAACCTCGCCGCGCGCTATCAGGTCGAGGAGATCACGGCGAAAACCATCGACCCGGATTTTGCCCGTAACAGCAAAATTCACCGTGCTTGGAAAATCAGCGCCCGCTGATGGCCGGATAAGTCCCCGACGCCCGTTTTTTCGGGCTTTGGGGGCTGTTTAGCGCTGGTCAAATTAGTGGCTAATAGCTATAACTCACACCAAGTCCGGATGACACCCAAACTCGCTGGCGTGATGAGTTCTACTTATGCCGTTGCATGTGGTACGCCCGAAGATCCTGGGTTTCATTAGTGAAGAAGTCTCTGCCTGGCTAGTGGCTGTGCTGGTGTTGCTTGCGGGCGGCATTCTCACCGGGCTGCTGGCCTGGTCCACTTACAACTCGAACAAACAGCAACTGCGCCAGCGCTTCCAATTGCTCGCCAGTGAACGCTACAGCCGTATCGAAGAGCGCTTTCAAGACCAGGAGCAACGCCTGGACGGTCTGCGGCGTTTCTTTGTCAATTCCGACCTGGTGACCCGCCAGGACTTCGATGGTTACGCCAAGCCTCTGCTGCGCCACACTCAGGCCTATGCCTGGGCGCCTCTGGTGAGTCGTGCCCAGCGGCCGGCGTTCGAACAGGCGGTGCGGGATCAGGGGGTGGCGGGGTTCACCATCCTGCAATTGAACGCCAGCGGCCAGATGGAGCCCGCCGGTGAGCAAGAAGACTTTGCGCCGATTCTGTACAGCCAGACGCAAAGCCCCCTGGGGTCGCCCCTGGGGCACGACTTGCTGGCCCAGCCTCAGCGCCGGGCTACTCTGGAGCGGGCCAGGGAGCTCAACGGCCTGGCGGTTTCGCCGCCTTTGCACCTGGTTGCCGTGGACCCGGCCTATGCCCGGGGCGTGCTGCTGGCGGCGCCGGTCAGGCGCCCCCAGGACAGCCCCTTGCCCGAGGCCAGGCCTTACGGTTATGTGCTGGCGGTGATCAGCCTGCGGCAACTGGTGGCGGACGGCTTGCCAGTGCCGGCCAGCGACAATTTGTCGGTGCGCATTCTCGATCTGTCCACCGAGGGCCAGCACGAGGTGCTCTATGAATCGAACAACCCGCCGATCGCCAGTCACCTGATGGCCAGCCGTCTGTTGCGCCTGGCGGACCGGGATTATCAGGTTGATATCCGCCCCAGCGCGGCGTTCCTGCATGCCAACCAATCTTCCCTGAGCAGCCTGGTGATTCTCGGTGGCTTGCTCAGTCTGCTGCTCAGCGCCTTGCTCTATGTGCTGGTGAGTCAGCGGCAACGGGCCTTGGCCCTGGTGGAGCAACGCACGGGGGAGCTGCGCAGTCGCGAGCAGGAATTGCGCGGCACTCACAGTCAGTTGCGCTGCGTGCTCAATGCCGCGACCCAGGTGGCGATCATCGCCACGGACCTGCGTGGTGTCATCAGTACCTTCAATGCCGGGGCCGAGCAGATGCTCGGCTACAGCAGCAGTGAAGCGGTAGGCCACCTGACCCTGGAAAGCCTGCACCTGCCCCGGGAGCTGGAAAGCTGGGCTCAGAGCCTTACCCAGCGCTATGGCAAGGCCATTCCAGTGTCCCGGGCCATGCTGGTGGAAGAAGGCCTGGCCGGTGGCCATGAGGCGCGAGAGTGGACGCTGGTCAGGCGTGACGGCAGCCACCTGCAAGTGAACATGCTGGCGACCCCGGTGCTGGATGATCAGGGGCTGTGGATCGGCCACCTGGCCATCTGCATCGACATCACCGAGCGCAAGCGGGTGCACGAGGCCCTGGCGGCCCGGGACCGCCTGTTGAAAAGGCTCAGTGCCCATGTTCCCGGAGGGATCTACCAGTTCAAGCTGGATGCCGAGGGACACGCGAGCTTCACCTATGCCAGCGATGGCATACGCGAAATCTACGAGATCGAGCCGCAGGTGTTGCAGGAGGATGCCGAGGCAGTGTTCGAGCGTATCCATCCTGAGGATGTGCAGCGGGTGCGCAAGTCGATCCAGGTTTCCGCCAAGCAGCTCAGTCCGTGGCGCGAGGAGTATCGGGTCTGCCTGCCGCAACGGGGGCTGCGCTGGATGCGTGGCGCGGCGACCCCGGAAAGCCTGCAGGGCGGCGGCGTGCTCTGGCACGGCTATATCTCGGACATTTCCGACCTCAAGCGGGTCGAGGAAGAGTTGCGTGCGTTGTCAGTGACTGACTCCCTGACCGGCATTCACAACCGGCGCTATTTCCAGGAGCAGTTGCAGAGCGAAATGCAGCGTCTTGAGCGTGTTGGAGGCGAGATGGCGGTGATCATGCTGGATATCGATCATTTCAAGCGGATCAACGACCAGTACGGACACGGCGTCGGGGATCAGGTATTGCGGGGGCTCTGTGTCCGCATTGGTGGGCGTCTGCGGCGTACCGATGTGTTCTGCCGTCTCGGCGGCGAGGAGTTCATGGTGCTGTGTCCGGGCACCAACGCCCAGCAGGCGCTGATCCTGGCTCAGGAACTGTGGCAGGGACTGCGCAGTTCGCCGATCGAGCCGGTGGGCAGTGTCACCGCCAGTTTCGGCATTGCCAGCTGGCGCGAAGGCGAGGGGGCGGACGGTTTGTTGTTGCGGGCCGACTCCGGGGTCTATGCCGCCAAGCAGGCCGGACGCGATCGAGTCCAGCCAGAGCTGCCTTGATCGCTGACAGCGGCGGAGCGGGTCCGCCACTGTCGCAACAGCGAGTTAGAGAACGGATGCGCTGGTGGCCAGTTTTGGCTGGCGATACAGATCCAGCAGCACCTGATCCAGCACCGAAGAGGCGCCGAAGGGGCGCGGATCGTTGAGGATCGCCACCACCGCCCAGGTGTTGCCGTTGTCATCGCGGCTATAGCCGGCAATGGCGCGCACGGTGTTCAGGGTGCCGGTCTTGATGTGGGCCTCACCGGACATGGCGGTACGTTTCAGGCGCTTGCGCATGGTGCCGTCCATGCCGGCAATCGGCATTGAACTGATGAACTCGGCGGCGTAGGGGCTCTTCCAGGCCGCTTGCAGCAGGCCGGCCAGTTCCCGGGCGCTGACCCGTTCGGCACGGGACAGGCCGGAGCCGTTTTCCATTACCAGATGCGGCGCGGTGATGCCTTTTTTCGCCAGCCACTGGCGCACCACACGCTGGGCCGCCTTGGCGTCATCGCCGTCGGCTTCATTGCGGTACTTGGCGCCCAGGCTCAGGAACAGCTGCTGGGCCATGGTGTTGTTACTGTATTTGTTGATGTCGCGGATGACCTCCGCGAGGTCCGGAGAGAAGGCACGGGCCAGGACCTTGGCATCCTTGGGTACTACCGCGAGGCGGTCCTTGCCCTGGATGCTGCCGCCCAGTTCGCTCCAGATCGCCCGCACCGCACCGGCGGTGTAGGTGGCGTGGTCCAGCAGCGACAGGTAGGTCTGGGAACTGCAGCCATCACCCAACTGGCCGCCAACGGTGACGATCACGCTGCCATCGGCCTGGGGCACGGGGTTGTAGCGAACGTCGCCGGTGCACTGCTTGGTGTTGACTGCCTTGACCTGATTGTCGATGCGGATCTTGGCAATCGGCGGCTCTACCGACACCAGCACCCGGCCGGAGTCATTGCGGGCGACGAAGCGCAGGGCCTTGAGGTTGACCATCAGCGCGTCGGGCTTGACCAGGAACGGCTTGTTCTCGTCGTTGCCGTCGTCATTGAACTCAGGCAACTGCGGTTGCACGAAGTAGTTGCGGTCCAGTACCAGGTCGCCGGTGACTTGCTGCACGCCATTGGCCCGCAGGTCACGCATCAGCAGCCAGAGCTTCTCCATGTTCAGCTTGGGATCGCCGCCGCCCTTGAGATAGAGATTGCCGTTGAGAATGCCACCGCTGAGGGTGCCATCGGTGTAGAACTCGGTCTTCCACTGGTGGGTCGGGCCAAGCATTTCCAGGGCCGCGTAGGTGGTCACCAGCTTCATGGTGGAGGCCGGGTTGACCGAGACATCGGCGTTGAAAACCGTCGGCGTGCCAGGGCCGTTCAGGGGAATCATCACCAGCGACAGGGCGTTGTTCGGGAGCTTGCTGGCTTTGAGGGCTTGTTGAACCTTGGGGGTCAGGGTGGTGTTGACCGGAGCCGCAGAGACAGGAAATGCCAGGGGAAGAAAAACACTGGCAAGCAACAGAGGACGCAACGATTTGATCATATGAAGTGGAACCCTGCAGTCGAGGGGAAAAAAGGCGAGGGCATGCAGATAAAATCCCTCAGTGATCATGAAAGTGTCGGCATTATGCCCCAAGGTATAGCGGCTTGTGCCGTGCCACGGGCCGCCGTGGCGGTATTTTTTTTACCAATGGCGGTCCCGCATCCTCATAGAGTCAGGCAATCGCCCGCCTAAACTGGTAAAGTGCCGCCCGTTATTACTTATGAGGATTGTTCCATGGCCACTAACCGTTCCCGCCGTCTGCGCAAAAAACTCTGCGTAGATGAATTTCAGGAGCTGGGTTTTGAGCTGAACCTGGATTTCAAAGAAGATCTGGCTGAAGAAGCTATTGACGCTTTCCTCGACGCGTTCCTCAAAGAAGCGATGGAAGCCAACGGTCTGGGCTATGTTGGCGGCGATGACTTCGGTCTGGTTTGCCTGAGCAAGCGCGGTTCCGTCAGCGAAGCACAGCGTGCAGCTGTTGAAGCCTGGCTCAAAGGTCGTACCGAGCTGACCAGCGTTGAAGTCAGCCCGCTGCTGGACGTCTGGTACCCGGACAACGCGATCAACCCAGTCGCGTGATGTCATGTGTGAGCGGCCCGTCCGGGCCGCTCATGCGTTGCTGCCCTCCCTGGGCGGCCTTTCGAATTTTCCCTTGTGTTCCTTGTCTCTGTGCGGGCTTGCCCGGGAGATGCTCGTGGGCGCCGTTCGCCGGCAAGTCGGCCCCTACAGTGGGTGCTGTCTTGGGTAGGAACAGGTAGGCCGGCGAAGTTCTTCAGGCATTGCGCCCATTCAGAATCATCAAGGTCACGACCCCAGCGACAATTCCCCAGAACGCCGAGCCAATGGAAAACAGCGTCAGCCCCGAGGCCGTCACCATAAAGGTGATCAGCGCCGCTTCTCGCTCCTTCACTTCACTCATGGCGATGCTCAAGCCGTTGATGATCGAGCCGAACAGCGCCAGGGCGGCGATGGACAGCACCAGTTCCTTGGGCAAAGCCGCGAACAGCGCAGCCAGGGTGGCGCCGAAGACCCCGGCGATGCCATAGAAAACCCCGCACCACACTGCGGCGGTGTAACGCTTGCTGCGATCTTCGTGGGCGTGGGGGCCGGTGCAGATCGCCGCGCTGATCGCCGCCAGGTTGATGCCGTGGGAACCAAACGGCGCCAGCAGCAACGAAGCCAGCCCGGTGGCGGTGATCAGTGGCGAGGCCGGGACGTTGTAGCCGTCGGCGCGCAGCACCGCGATCCCGGGCATGTTCTGCGAGGTCATGGCGACCACGAACAGTGGAATACCGATGCTGATGGTGGCCGCCAGGGAAAAGTGCGGCGTGGTCCAGACCGGCGTCGCCACTTCCAGGTGGAAGCCACTGAAGTCCAGCAAGCCCATCAGCCCGGACAGTGCAGTGCCGATCAGCAGGGCCGCGAGAACGGCATAACGTGGCGACAGGCGCTTGACCACCAGGTAGGTAAGGAACATCCCCAGTACCAGACCGGTGCGGTGTTGGGCCGCCACAAAGATTTCACTGCCGATCTTGAACAGGATTCCCGCCAGCAAGGCGGCTGCCAGGGATGCCGGGATCTTTTTCACCAGGCGCTCGAAGCTGCCGGTGAGTCCGCAAATGGTCACCAGGACTGCGCAAGTGATGTAGGCGCCAATGGCTTCGCCATAGGTCACCCCCGACAGGCTGGTGATCAGCAGGGCAGCGCCGGGTGTGGACCAGGCGATGGTGATGGGGGTGCGATAGCGCAGAGACAGGCCGATGCTGCACACCGCCATGCCAATGGAGATGGCCCAGATCCAAGAGGAGATCTGACCGCTGGTCAGGCCGGCGGCTTGTCCAGCCTGGAACATCAGCACCAGTGAACTGGTGTAGCCGGTCATCATGGCGATGAAGCCGGCAACGATGGCGGAGGGCGAAGTGTCCGCGAGGGGGCGTAATTGCGCGGGGGTGGCATCGGACATTACTGCTGTTCCTTGTTCTTGAAAGACGCAAAACCCATACCCGGCGAACGCTGCTTGCAGCCTGCGCAAGCAACGAGCCGGTAATAGGGTTCAAGGTTCAAGCCTAAACTTAAAAGCAACTTTGCATTGCAATACAGCCGTGACTACAAATAGCCGTACAGTCGTTGAATAAGTGGTGGGGCCGATAACACTTTTTGCTAGTGATCCCCAGCGGTTGTGTACAATGTGCCCCTGTTTTAACGCGATACTTGCCAGCGACCCACCGTGGCGTATTAAAGTCACGCCGAAATCGCCGCAGTCCTCCCGACCCGAGTGCCCATGAACGAACAGTTGCAACCTCTCAAGAAACAACCGCGAGCAGGCAAAGCCGGTCGCAGCGGAACCCAGGACGATATTGTCTACGCGCACATCTTTGAGGCCATCCTCGAGCAGCGCCTGGCGCCCGGCACCAAGTTGAGTGAAGAGGCGCTTGGGGAAATATTCGGAGTCAGTCGGACCATCATCCGTCGTGCATTGTCGCGGCTGGCCCATGAAGGCGTAGTCCTGTTGCGGCCCAATCGGGGGGCGGTGGTTGCCAGTCCGAGCGTCGAGGAAGCCCGTCAGGTCTTTCTCGCCCGGCGTCTGGTGGAGCGAGCCATTACCGAGCTGGCGGTCCAGCATGCCACCGCCGAACAGCTGCTGGAGTTGCGGCAGATGGTCAACGAGGAGCGCGACAGCTTTTCCCGAGGCGATCGTGGTGCCGGTATCCGCCTGTCCGGGGAGTTTCACCTGAAGCTGGCGGAAGCTGCGAAGAATGCACCGCTGATCAGCTTCCAGCGCAGCCTGGTGTCCCAGACGTCGCTGATCATTGCCCAGTATGAAAGCGGCAACCGCTCCCACTGCTCCTACGATGAACACACCCAACTGATCGACGCCATCGAGGCCCGGGACGGCGAGCTGGCGGTGAACCTGATGATGCATCACATGGATCACATCGACAGCAAGCTCAACCTCGACGAGGAAAGCGCCTCGGACGACCTGCATGCGGTGTTCTCGCACCTGCTGCAGACCAAGAAGCCGGGGCGGCCGACGGCCAAGCTGTAAGCTTCGATCAGACTGAAAATCCCTCGCTGCGTAGCCCTATGCAGCGGGGGATTTTTGTTTGGCGGCGGGTCTGCCTGCTGATCAGGAAGATTGTTTTAAATTTTAATTAAGATTGTATACAGTGCCTGCTTCGAGGCTCACGGCCGGCAATCTGTGCGCCTCTGGTCCTGCGAAAGGAGCCCGCGGCATGATCGGCAGAACGCTACGCATTCATTCTTCCGCCATCCATTACTTCGACATGGTTCGTCGCTGTCATTCGATCCGCGAGGCTGCTCGGCGCCTGAATGTCGCGTCTTCGGCGGTGAACCGGCAGATCCTGAAGATCGAGGATGAAATCGGCGCGCCCTTGTTCGAACGCCTGCCGGGCGGCCTGCGCCTGACCCTGGCGGGAGAGGTCATGAGCCGTCATGTCAATCTGGTGTTGCAGGACCTGGAGCGGGTGCGCCTGGAGTTCGATGCTCTGCGTGGCCTCAAGAGCGGGCATGTGGAGATTGCCGCTGTGGAAGGCGCGACGGTGGATTTGCTGCCCTCGGTGCTCAAGCGCATGCGCGATCTGTATCCACAGGTGACCATCGGCGTCACGGTGCAGGGCTCGCAATCCATTCCCCAGGCCTTGATCAACAGTCGTGCGGACCTGGGCCTGGCGTTCGCCCTGCCCAGGGCGCCGGAGATCCGCCCGTTGAGCGTCGGTCATTTTCGCCTGGGGGCTCTGGTCAGTCCCGATCATCCCTTGGCCGAGCGGGGCAGCGTCAATTTCGCCACCTGCGCCGAGCACGGGCTGATCCTGGCCAAGAGCGAGCTGTCGATCCATCACTTGCTGGCGCCGTTGCACAAGCGCCTGGGGCTGTTGGACAAACCGCCCTTGCAGAGCAACTCCATGGAGCTGGCGCGGCAGATGGCCCGGCACAACATGGGGGTGGCCTTCCAGACCCGGGTCGGGGTCGAGGGCGACCTGAGCAAGGGCGAACTGGTGCATATCCCGCTGAGCGATCAGGGAGGTATCTACAGCGACCTGGGGCTCTATGCCCGCAGCGGTCGCGATCTGCCCAGCGCGGTGGAGGCGCTGGCGCATCTGCTTGGCGAGGAGATCGCCATTCGCGAGCGGGCCGAGCGCGCTTTCGGCCAGCTAACGCTCTGAGTCCATGGTTGTGGGCGGCTGTTGCCGTTTTGGCAGCGCGCTGATCGATATTCTGTGCTTTGGGGCCTGTGGCGCTTGTGCCGATACTGCGTGTGGATGGCAGCCAGCGAAGCTGCCTTACGCCACACCGCCACAGGACATAATAAAAATGAAAAAGGCATTACAAGGCGCAACCCTGCTGATGACACTGATCGGAGCAGGGGAAGCAGCCGCCCTGGAGTGGATGAACAACAGCGTCGGCTTTCGGTACGGCAAGGAGTTCACCAACCCGAACAATCCGCACTACATCAGCAAGCGCATCTACAGTTTCACCCACGCCAGTGGCTACCAGTACGGCAGCAACTACCTGCACCTGGACCTGCTGCTCTCCGACAGCGACGATCCGCGCAAGGGCACCCACAAGGGCAGCAGCGAAGTCTATGGCGTCTATCGTCACCAGCTCTTCGCGTCCCGGGTGTTTGATACCCCCTTGGGCACCGGCCTCGTCAAGGACTACGCGCTGACCCTGGGCTTCGATGCCAGTCGCAACAACAACCTGGGTTCGGCCAAGAAACGCGCCCTGGTCTTCGGTCCGACCCTGAAATTCAACACCGTCGGCGTGCTGGACCTGAGCTTGCTGTACTACAAGGAAAACAACCATTCCGGCATCCCCGGGGCCAAGGACCCGGATCACACCTTCGACGATACTTACATGCTCAACCTGGCCTGGATGCGTCCCTTCGAAGTTGGCAGTCACGCCGCCAAGTTCCAGGGCTTCGTCAACTACACCGGGGAAAAGGGCCACGACTACAACTATCGTGACACCGCAGCGGAAACCCTGATGCGGACGTCGCTGATGGTGGCCGTGTTGCCCGGCAAGAACGTCAAGCCCAACCTGTACCTGGGTGTTGGCTACGAGTACTGGCACAACAAGTTCGGGGTGGACGGTGGACGGGGTACGCGGACCACGGCGCCGACCTTGAACATGGAAGTGACGTTCTAGATCTGCACCTGATCGCCTGGGACTCAGGCATGAAAAATCCCCCGTTCGATGTTCCGCGAGCGGGGGATTTTTCGTTTGCGGGGTTAGCGCTGGTGGACTGGCTGGCCGGCAGCGTAGGTCTGCAGCACGGTGCGATCGTCCCCCAGGGTCATCAGTACAAACAGGGTTTCAGCGATGCTGTTGGCCTGCTTCAGGCGATAGCTGAGCAAGGGAGTGGCGTGGTAGTCGAGGACCACGAAGTCGGCGTCGGTGCCAGGGTGCAGAGTGCCGATACGCTCCTCCAGGCGCAGGGCGCGGGCGCCGCCCAGGGTCGCCAGGTACAGGGACTTGAACGGGTTCAGGCGTGCGCCCTGTAGCTGCATGACTTTGTAGGCTTCGTTCAGGGTCTGCAGCAGCGAGAAACTGGTGCCGCCACCGACGTCGGTGCCCAGGCCGACATTGAGTTTGTGTTTTTCCGCCATGGGCAGGTTGAACAGGCCACTGCCGAGGAAGAAGTTCGAGGTTGGGCAGAAGGCCACGGCCGAACCGGTTTCCGCCAGGCGCGCACATTCGTCATCGCACAGGTGCACGCCGTGGGCGAACACCGAGCGTTCCCCCAGCAGTTGATAGTGGTCATAAACGTCCAGGTAACCCTTGCGCTCCGGGAACAGTTCCTTGACCCATTCGATCTCCTGCAGGTTTTCACTGATGTGAGTCTGCATGTAGAGATCGGGGTACTCGGTCAGCAGTTTGCCGGCCAGGGTCAGTTGTTCCGGGGTGCTGGTCGGGGCGAAACGCGGGGTCACTGCGTAGTGCAGGCGCCCTTTGCCGTGCCAGCGTTCGATCAGTTCCTTGCTTTCCAGGTAGCCGGACTCTGCGGTGTCGGTCAGGTAGTCCGGGGCGTTGCGGTCCATCATCACCTTGCCGGCGATCATCCGCAGGTCGAGTTTCTCGGCGGCGGCGAAGAAGGCGTTGACCGACTGTGGATGCACGCTGCCGAACACCAGCGCGGTGGTGGTGCCGTTGCGCAGCAATTCCTTGATGAAGATGTCCGCCACTTCATCGGCGTGGGCCTGATCGGCGAACTGGCGTTCACAGGGGAAGGTGTAGGTGTTCAGCCAGTCCAGCAACTGTTCGCCGTAGGCACCGACCATACCGGTCTGGGGCAGGTGGATGTGGGTGTCGATGAAGCCCGGGGTGATCAGGGCATCGGGGTAATGATTGATCTCTACATCGGCGGGCAGGCCGGCAAGCAGTTCACTGGCGTGGCCGAGGGCGCTGATCCGGCCGTCCTCGACCACCAGCAGGCCGTCTTCGAAATACTCGTAGGAGGCTTCGATTCCGACTTCGGCCGGGTCGGCGATGCTGTGCAGGATGGCGGCACGGTAGGCTTTGCGAGTCAAAGGCATGGTCGTTCTCAGTGTGTGGCGTGTCAGTTCGAAGTCTGGCTGCGGCGCGAGACCGGCAGCAGCTTGGCAATGGGTTCGGCGCTGGCGCTGGACTGGCCGAAATGGGCGTTGTAGGTAGCGATGATCTCACCGGCAATGGAGATGGCGATTTCCACGGGCAACTTGCCTTTGACTTCAGCGAGCCCCATCGGGCAACGCATGCGCTGCAAGGTGGTTGCGTCGAAACCGCGATCGCGCAAGCGGTGCTCGAACTTCACCCGCTTGGTCTTCGAGCCGATCAGGCCGAAATAGGCAAAGTCGTTGCGCTTGAGCAGGGCGGCGGTCAACTCCAGGTCCAGCTGGTGATTATGGGTCATGACGATGCAATAGCTGCCAGGTGGCAGGTTATCGATTTCCTCCACCGGTTCTTCGCTGACGATCTTGCTCACGCCCTGGGGAATCTGTTCGGGGAATTCCTGTTCCCGGGAATCGATCCAGCGTACCCGGCACGGCAGGCTGGCCAGGAGTGGCACCAGGGCGCGGCCGACGTGGCCGGCACCGAACACGGCGATTTGCGCTTGCACCTGGCCCATGGGTTCGAACAGCAGCACCGTGGCGCCGCCGCAGCACTGGCCGAGGCTGGCACCGAGGCTGAAGCGCTCCAGGTGGGTGGCCTGCTGGCCGCTGGCGAGCAGGTCACGGGCGATCTGCATGGCCTTGTATTCCAGGTGCCCGCCACCGATGGTGTCGAAGGCCTGGGTGGCGCTGACAACCATTTTCGAACCGGCATTACGCGGCGTTGAGCCAAGCTCCTCGATAATGGTCACCAACACGCAGGGTTCACCCTGGGTCTGCAGGTCGGCGAGGGCGCTGATCCAGTTGTACATGTTCACCTCGACATCTTGGTGGTCTGTTCGGGCTGCTTCGCCGGCAAGCCAGCTCCTACGGGCGCGGTGCAGGAGCGGGCTTGCCCGTGAAGGCCGTTACAGCGGCGCCAGCTCGACTTGCTGATCCGCGGCCCTGGTCACCTGCAAGCGACGCATCTGCTCGCAGCCCCACAACACTCGCTCCGGTGTCGCCGGGGCATCGATCTGCGGTTGATGGCGGTAGTCGCCCAGGCTCGCTACTGCGTCCTTGATGGCGCACCAGGCAGCGATGCCAAGCATGAACGGCGGCTCGCCCACGGCCTTGGAGTGGAACACCGTGTCTTCCGGGTTCTTGCGGTTCTCCACCAGCTTGACCCGCAGGTCCAGGGGCATGTCAGCCACCGCCGGGATCTTGTAGCTGGCGGGACCATTGGTCATCAGCTTGCCCTTGGCGTTCCACACCAGTTCTTCGGTGGTCAGCCAGCCCATGCCCTGGATGTAACCGCCTTCCACCTGGCCGATGTCGATGGCCGGGTTCAGCGAGGCACCGACGTCGTGCAGGATGTCGGTACGCAGCATCTTGTACTCGCCGGTCAGGGTATCGACTATCACCTCGGCGCAGGCTGCGCCAAAGGCGAAGTAGTAGAACGGCCGACCCCGAGCCTGGCTGCGGTCGTAGTAGATCTTCGGGGTCTTGTAGAAACCGGTGCTGGACAGCGACACCTGGGCGAAATACGCCTGCTGGATCAGTTCCTCGAAGGTCAGGATATGGTCGCGGACCCGTACGTGGCCGTTGTGGAATTCCACATCCTCTTCGCTGACCTGGTACTTGCGCGCGGCAAACTCCACCAGGCGCGACTTGATGGTCTGCGCCGCGTTCTGCGCGGCCTTGCCGTTGAGGTCGGCGCCACTGGATGCCGCGGTCGGTGAGGTGTTGGGCACCTTGTCGGTGTTGGTGGCAGTGATCTGTACCCGCTCGATGTCCACCTGGAACACCTCGGCCACTACCTGGGCCACCTTGACGTTCAGGCCCTGGCCCATTTCGGTGCCGCCGTGGTTCAGGTGGATGCTGCCGTCGGTGTAGATGTGGATCAGCGCGCCGGCCTGGTTGAGGAAGCTGGCGGTGAAGGAGATGCCGAACTTCACCGGGGTCAGTGCCAGGCCCTTTTTCAGGATCGGGCTGTTGGCGTTGTACAGCCGGATGGCTTCGCGACGCTCGGCGTACTGGCTGCTGGCTTCCAGTTCGGCCGTCATCTCTTCGAGCATGTTGTGCTCGACGGTCTGGTAGTAGTGGGTGACGTTGCGTTCGGTCTTGCCGTAGTAGTTGGCCTTGCGCACCGCCAGCGGGTCCAGGTGCAGGTGGCGGGCGATGGCGTCCATCACCTCTTCAATGGCAACCATGCCTTGCGGGCCGCCGAAACCGCGGTAGGCGGTGTTGGAGGCAGTGTTGGTCTTGCAGCGGTGGCCGTTGATGGTGGCATCACCCAGGTAGTAGGCGTTGTCGGAGTGGAACATCGCACGGTCGACGATGGACGCCGAGAGGTCCGGTGAGCAGCCGCAGTTGCCCGCCAGTTCCAGCTGGATGCCGTGCAGGCGGCCGTTGCTGTCGAAGCCCACGTCGTATTCGATGTAGAACGGGTGACGCTTGCCGGTCATGAGCATGTCTTCGACCCGGGGCAGGCGCATCTTGGTGGGCTGGCCGGTGAGGCGGGCGATCACCGCGCACAGGCAGGCGGGGCTGGCGGCCTGGGTTTCCTTGCCGCCGAAGCCGCCGCCCATGCGCCGCATGTCCACCACAATCTTGTTCATCGACACGTCGAGCACTTCCGCCACCAGTTTCTGCACTTCGGTGGGGTTCTGGGTCGAGCAGTAGACGATCATGCCGCCGTCTTCGGTGGGCATCACCGAGGAGATCTGGGTTTCCAGGTAGAAATGCTCCTGGCCGCCGATATGCAGCGTGCCCTGGATGCGGTGTTCGGCGTTGGCCAGGGCGCCGGCGGAATCGCCTCGCTGGTGAGTGTGGCTGTCCAGCACGAAGTGGCGTTTGCGCAGGGCTTCCACCACGTCCAGCACCGGCTCCAGGTCCTCGTACTCGATGATCGCGGCCATGGCCGCCTTGCGCGCGGTTTCCAGGTCCTTGGCGGCCACCGCCAGCACCGGCTGGCCGACGAACTGCACGGTATCGATGGCCAGCAGCGGGTCGCCGGGCAGCAACGGGCCGATGTCCTTGAGGCCGGGAATGTCTTCATGAGTAATGGCGATGCGCACGCCTTCGAAGGCGTAGCAGGGGCCAGTGTCAATGCTGATGACTTTGGCATGGGCTCGGTCCGACAGTCGCGCGTAGACGTGCAACTGGTTGGGGAATTCCAGGCGGTCGTCGATATACAGCGCCTCGCCGGACACGTGTTTGTCGGCGCTGTCGTGCTTGACGCTGCGGCCAACGCCCGTGGTCAGGTCCTGGTGAAACAGGGCCGTCAGTTCGGCTTGAGTCTTCTCGACTTTGTGATGATTAGACATAAGCGGTCACCCGGGTCTCGATGTGCGGTGTTTGCAGTTCGATGAAGTACTTGCGCAGCAGGTTCTGCGCACTCAGCAGGCGGTATTCCTTGCTCGCACGGAAATCCGAAAGCGGGGTGAAATCCTCCGCCAGGGCCGCGCAGGCGCGCTCCACCGTGGACAGGTTCCAGGGCGCGCCAATCAGTGCGGTTTCACAGCTCTTGGCTCGTTTCGGGATCGCCGCCATACCGCCGAAGGCAATGCGCGCGTCGCTGACCACGCCGTTTTCAATCTGCAGGTTGAATGCCGCGCAGACCGCAGAGATATCGTCGTCCAGGCGCTTGGAGACCTTGTACGCACGGAACAGCCGTTCGGCGCTGGCCCGGGGCACGATGATCTTTTCGATGAACTCGCTGTCCTGACGGGCCGTGACCCGGTAATCGATGAAATAGTCTTCCAGGGCCAGGGTGCGGCGTACTTCACCCTTGCACAGTACGATCTGCGCACCCAGGGCGATCAGCAGGGGCGGTGAGTCGCCGATGGGCGAGGCGTTGCCGATGTTGCCCCCCAGGGTGCCCTGGTTACGGATCTGCAACGAGGCGAAGCGCTGCAGCAATTCGCCGAAGTCCGGGTACTCGGCGCGCAGTGCGTCGTAGCAGTCGGTGAGGGCCGTGGCCGCGCCGATCTCCAGGCGATCGTCGAAGCGTTCGACGCGCTTCATCTCGGCAATGTTACCGACGTAGATCATCACGGGCAGGGTGCGGTGGAACTGGGTGACTTCCAGGGCCAGGTCGGTGCCACCGGCCAGCAGCCGTGCCTGGGGGTAGGCGTCGTAGAGGTCGGCCAGGTCGGCCACGGTCAGCGGCACCAGGCAGCGCTTGTCGCCACTGTTGAGTTCACCGGTGTCCTTGGGAGCGATGGCCTTGAGGCGACTGATGGTCTCGGTCTGGCGGGCGTCGAACTGATCGCTCTGCTGGCCGCAGCAGGCCTGTTCGGCAGCAGCGAGGATCGGCCGGTAGCCGGTGCAACGGCACAGGTTGCCGGCCAGGGCCTCATGGGCCTTGTGGGCGTCGGGTTCACTGCTGTTCTTTTGCAGGGCGAACAGCGACATGACGAAGCCCGGGGTGCAAAAGCCGCATTGTGAACCGTGGCATTCGACCATGGCCTGCTGCACGCTGTGCAGTTGGCCCTGGTGCTTGAGGCCTTCGACGCTGATCAGCTGTTTGCCGTGCAAGGAGGAGACGAAGGTCAGGCACGAGTTGAGGCTGCGATAGCGAATGGATTCGCCGCCCTGGGCATCCACCTGCAACTCGCCCACCACCACGGTGCAGGCGCCGCAGTCGCCGCTGGCGCAGCCTTCCTTGGTGCCGGGTTTGCCCAGGTGCTCGCGCAGATAGTTGAGCACGGTCAGGTTTGGGTCCAGGGCGTGCTCGCTACGGAGTTCCTGGTTGAGTAAAAACTGGATCACGGAAGGCCTCGCAGACTCTTTATTGTTGTTAAGCGAACTGAGCCGAATTTAGTCATGTCTGACTTTTCGGTCAATGATTTTCTGACCTTTGGGTCAGGAAATTTCTGTGCTCAACATTTCAAGTATGAACGGCATTTGAGAAACCCTTGAATCAACATCAATCTGCTTGTTTCATGCCAAATTCCCCTGTCGGAGCACTCCGCGATGAGGTAGCAATTGCGCTACACTGCGCCGCTTGTGCCGATTAAAGATTTGAAGGAAAACCATGACGTTCAAGGCGCCGGACAGCCTCGCCGAGCAGATTGCTCACCACCTCGCCGAACGTATCATTCGCGGGGATCTCAAGCCTGGAGAGCGCATTCAGGAACAGAAGGTCACCTTGGCCCTCAATGTCAGTCGTGGTTCGGTCCGCGAGGCCTTGCTGATTCTTGAGCGCCGCCATCTGATTGCCATCCTGCCGCGCCGTGGTGCCCACGTGACCGAGCTCACCGAGCACAAGGTCCGCAGTCTTTGCACCCTGATGAGCGAGTTGTACATCCTGCTGGGCAACTGCGTGGCCAGTGGCTGGGTGCAGCAGAGCGACATGACGCCGTTCCTGCAGATCCAGCAGCGTCTGGAGGGTGCCTACGAGCGCCAGGACATCCGGGCCTTCGTCGAGGACAGCTTCAGCGTGATGCGCGCGGCCTATCCTTTTGCCAACAACCCTTACCTGCAGGAAACCGTCGAGAATCTGCAGCCGGCCATGAGCCGTGCCTATTACCTGGCACTGGAGCAGCGCAAGGCGTCGATGAGCGAGTACCTGGAGTTGTTCGAGCAGTTGCTGGCCGCAGTGCTGGCCCGTGATCTGGAGCAGATCCGCCAGGTGTTGACGGCCTACGCCCAGCGCAGCAGCGATCTGGTGGTGTCTGCGTTGGCGGATGCTTAAGCGTGCGACTCAAGTGCATCAAGCTGGCGGGGTTCAAGTCCTTCGTCGATCCGACCACGGTGAACTTCCCCAGTAACATGGCGGCGGTGGTGGGGCCCAATGGCTGCGGCAAGTCGAATATCATCGACGCCGTGCGCTGGGTGATGGGCGAAAGCTCGGCGAAAAACCTGCGTGGCGAGTCGATGACCGATGTCATCTTCAATGGCTCCACCAGTCGCAAGCCGGTGAGCCAGGCCAGTATCGAACTGGTGTTCGACAACTCCGACGGCACCCTGGTGGGCGAATACGCGGCCTACGCCGAGATCTCCATTCGCCGCAAGGTCACACGCGACAGCCAGAACAGCTATTTCCTCAACGGCGCCAAGTGCCGCCGTCGGGACATCACCGACATCTTCCTTGGCACCGGCCTGGGGCCACGCAGCTACTCGATCATCGAGCAGGGCATGATCTCCAAGCTGATCGAGGCCAAGCCCGAGGACCTGCGCAACTTCATTGAAGAAGCCGCGGGCATCTCCAAGTACAAGGAGCGCCGGCGCGAGACGGAAAACCGCATCCGCCGCACCCATGAGAACCTCGCCCGCCTGACCGATCTGCGCGAAGAGCTGGAGCGTCAGCTGGAACGCCTGCATCGCCAGGCCCAGGCCGCCGAGAAGTATCAGGAATACAAGGCCGAGGAGCGCCAGCTCAAGGCGCAACTGTCGGCTCTGCGCTGGCAGGCATTGAATGAGCAGGTCGGCCAGCGCGAGTCGGTGATCGGTAGCCAGGAAGTCAGCTTCGAGGCCCTGGTGGCTGAGCAGCGCAATGCCGATGCTGCTATCGAACGCTTGCGTGACGGTCACCATGAATTGTCCGAGCGCTTCAATCTGGTGCAGGGGCGCTTCTATTCGGTGGGCGGCGACATTGCCCGGGTCGAGCAAAGCATCCAGCACGGCCAGCAGCGCCTGCGGCAATTGCAGGATGATCTCAAGGAAGCCGAGCGTGCGCGCCTGGAGACCGAGTCACACCTGGGCCACGACCGCACCTTGCTGGCAACCCTGGGGGAAGAGCTGGCCATGCTCGAGCCCGAGCAGGAGGTCACTGCAGCCGCCGCCGAGGAAGCCGCCGCGACCCTGGAAGAAGCCGAAACCACCATGCACGGCTGGCAGGAGCAGTGGGACGCCTTCAACCTGAGTTCCGCCGAGCCGCGGCGCCAGGCGGAAGTGCAGCAGTCGCGCATCCAGCAGCTCGAAAGCAGCATGGAGCGGCTGGCCGAGCGTCAGCGACGCCTGGGGGAGGAGCGCGAATTGCTCTCGGCCGACCCGGAAGACGCGGCGATCCTCGAACTCAACGAACAATTGGCCGCCAGCGAAGCAACTCTGGAAGACCTGCAAGCCAGTGAGGAATCCCAGGTCGAGCGCCTGGAGCAACTGCGCCAGCAATTGCAGCAGGCGACCCAGGCCCAGCAGCAGGCCCAGGGTGAATTGCAGCGGCTCAATGGCCGCTTGGCGTCTCTGGAGGCCCTGCAGCAAGCCGCGCTGGACCCGGGCACCGGTACTGCACAGTGGCTGCGTGAACAGCAGTTGGCCGAGCGTCCGCGCCTGGCCGATGGCATGCAGGTGGAGGCGGGCTGGGAGCTGGCGGTGGAAACCGTGCTTGGCGCCGATCTGCAAGCGGTGCTGGTGGATGATTTCACCGGTATCGATCTGGCCGGTTTCCAGCAAGGCGACCTGCGTCTGCTGAGCCTGCAAGACGATGCGCTGCGCATGCCCGGCAGCTTGCTGGACAAGGTGGAATCCACGGTCGATCTGTCGCCCTGGCTGGGGCAGGTCAAACCGGTGGAAAACCTCGAACAGGCCCTGGCCTTGCGTGGGCAACTGGCAGCCGGGCAGAGCCTGATCAGTCGCGACGGCTACTGGGTCGGCCGGCATTTCCTGCGGGTACGGCGGGCCAGCGAAGCGGAAAGTGGCGTGCTGGCGCGAGGCCAGGAAATCCAGCAACTGACCCTGGAGCGCGATGAGCGCGAAGCCAGTGTCGAAGCCCTGGAGAGTCAATTGCTCAACCTGCGGGCCCAGCAACGTCAGCAGGAGAACGGTCGCGAACACTTGCGTCGCCTGTTGCAGGATGAGGCTCGCCAGCAGGGTGAATTGAAAGCCAAGCTGTCCGCCGGCAAGGCCAAGGCCGAGCAGTTGAATCTGCGTCGTACCCGCCTCGATGAAGAGCTGGTAGAGCTCGGCGAGCAGCGTGAGCTGGAGCATGAACAAGTGGGCGAGGCGCGCCTGCAATTGCAGGAGGCCCTCGACAGCATGGCCCTGGACACCGAGCAGCGTGAGCTGCTGTTGGCCCAGCGCGACAGCTTGCGCGAGCGCCTTGATCGGGTGCGCCAGGAAGCACGCCAGCACAAGGATCACGCTCATCAATTGGCGGTGCGCATGGGCTCCCTCAAGGCCCAGCACGATTCCACGCGTCAGGCCCTGGAGCGCCTGGAGCTGCAGTCCGAGCGCCTGACCGAGAAGCGCGAACAGCTCAGCCTCAACCTGGAGGAGGGCGAGGCACCGCTGGAAGAACTGCGCCTCAAGCTCGAAGAGCTGCTGGAAAAGCGCATGACCGTAGATGTCGAGCTCAAGACCGCGCAGATCGCCCTGGAAGATGCCGATCGCGAACTGCGCGATGCCGAGAAGCGCCGTAACCAGGCCGAGCAGCAATCCCAACTGATCCGCGGCCAGCTCGAACAGCAACGCATGGAATGGCAAGCCCTGACCGTGCGCCGCAAGACCTTGCAGGAGCAGTTGCTGGCCGATGGCTACGACCTGGACGGCGTGCTGGCGACCCTGACCGGGGAGGCCAGCGAGCAGGCCGCCGAAGAAGAGCTGGAGCGCATTGCGGCAAGAATTCAACGCTTGGGCGCAATCAACCTTGCGGCCATCGACGAGTATCAGCAGCAGTCCGAGCGCAAGCGCTATCTGGATGCCCAGGACGCCGATCTGGTGGAGGCCCTGGAAACCCTGGAAAACGTGATTCGCAAGATCGACAAGGAAACCCGCAATCGATTCAAAGATACCTTTGATCAGATCAACGGCGGTTTGCAGGCACTCTTTCCAAAAGTTTTCGGTGGCGGCAGCGCTTATTTGGAACTGACGGGCGAAGATCTACTCGATACAGGGGTAACGATCATGGCGCGTCCTCCCGGGAAGAAGAACAGCACCATTCATTTGCTCTCGGGGGGCGAAAAGGCATTGACTGCCTTGGCCCTGGTATTCGCCATCTTCAAGTTGAATCCGGCGCCATTCTGCATGCTCGATGAAGTTGACGCGCCGCTGGATGACGCTAACGTTGGACGCTATGCAAGATTGGTTAAAGAGATGTCGCAGACTGTGCAGTTCATCTATATCACCCACAACAAGATCGCCATGGAAATGGCCGATCAGTTGATGGGGGTGACGATGCACGAACCCGGTTGTTCGCGCCTGGTAGCCGTGGATGTCGAGGAGGCGATGGCGATGGTGGACGCTTGAGTCCGTGCGACTAAGGCGACTATTGGACGGCAAGCCGGGGGATTTTTCCCATTACCAAGCTGGCCAATCGACATATTGGCCGTAACCGTTGCGACAGACGGTGTAAAGTTGCCTTTGGTCGTGCTAGTTTAATGTCAATTTTTCCTATGCGTGGGCAAAACGCCATTCAGAACATAGAGTTGGCGCCACGTTTTAAAGCGGTTTGCAGATTGTAAACCCCTTATTTTTCAGCATTTTTTATAGAGGCACGGGATTACATGGAAATCGGTCTGCGCGAGTGGCTGATCGTCATCGGCATTATTGTTATCGCCGGTATTCTTTTTGATGGCTGGCGACGTATGCGCGGCGGCAAGGGGAAGTTGAAGTTCCGTCTTGATCGAAGTCTTTCCAATCTGCCGGACGATGAAGGCAGTGCCGAACTCCTGGGTCCGCCTCGGGTGCTGGATACTCATAAAGAACCGCAACTGGACGAGCACGATCTGCCGTCGGTGAGCATGCCTGCCCGCGAGCCTCGGGATAGTTCTTCGTCCAAGCGCGGCAAGCGTGGGGGCGAGCCTCATCAGGGTGACCTCAATCTGGACCTGGATCTGGATAGCGGCCCAAGCTTCAGTAGCCGCGACGATGACTTCCCGGCGGATGAAGGCAAGGCTGCCAGTCACAGCGACAAGGAACAGCCGCAGGCCGAAGAAGTGCTGGTGATCAGTGTGATCTGCCGCGACAGCGCCGGTTTCAAAGGCCCGGCGCTGTTGCAGAACATCCTTGAAAGTGGCCTGCGTTTTGGCGAGATGGATATCTTCCACCGCCACGAAAGCATGGCGGGCAATGGCGAAGTGCTTTTCTCCATGGCCAATGCGGTCAAGCCCGGCGTGTTCGATCTGGATGATATCGATCACTTCAGCACTCCGGCGGTGAGCTTCTTCCTCGGCTTGCCTGGCCCGCGTCACCCGAAGCAAGCCTTCGACGTGATGGTGGCGGCGGCGCGCAAGCTGTCCCAGGAGCTCAATGGCGAACTCAAGGACGACCAGCGCAGCGTGCTGACTGCCCAGACCATCGAGCACTACCGCCAGCGTATCGTCGAATTCGAACGCCGCGCTCTGACCCAGAAGCGCTAAGCTTCCACAGTCAGTTCCTCTCGCAGGAGCTGACTGTGCAGGAACTGGCTTGCCAGCGAAGCCCACGCCCCCATCTTCAGATCGAGCAGCCTAGGCTGCTCTTTTGCTTTATGAGAGAACCCCCATGACCGCCGCTGAAACCCGCATTCTTGAGCTGCGCGCCGAGCTGGACCAACACAACTACCGTTATCACGTACTGGACGAACCGAGCATTCCGGACGTCGAGTACGACCGCCTGTACCACGAGCTCAAGGCCCTGGAGGCCGAGCACCCGGAGCTGGTCACCAGTGACTCTCCAACCCAGCGTGTGGGCAGCGCGGCGCTCTCGGCCTTCACCCAGGTGCGCCATGAAATCCCCATGCTCAGCCTGGGGAACGCCTTTGAAGAAGTCGACATGCGCGAGTTTGATCGCCGAGTCAACGAGGGCCTGGACCTGCCGGCGGGCGATCTGTTTGGTGGCGGTGCGGCGGTGGAGTACAGCTGCGAGCCCAAGCTCGACGGCCTGGCAGTCAGCCTGCTGTATCAGGATGGTGTGCTGGTCCGTGGCGCCACCCGTGGCGACGGCACCACCGGTGAAGACATCAGCGTCAACGTGCGTACCGTGCGCAACATTCCGCTCAAGCTGCAAGGCTGCGGCTGGCCGGCGACCCTGGAAGTGCGCGGCGAAGTCTTCATGTCCAAGGCCGGTTTCGAGCGCCTGAATGCGGCGCAACTGGAGTCGGGCGGCAAGACCTTCGCCAACCCGCGCAATGCGGCGGCGGGTAGCCTGCGCCAGCTGGATTCGAAGATCACTGCCAGCCGGCCGCTGGAGTTCTGCTGCTACGGCCTGGGCCAAGTCAGTGCCGACATTGCCGACACGCATATCGGCAACCTGGAGCAACTCAAGCAGTGGGGCATGCCCATCAGTCGTGAGCTGCGCCTGGCCAAAGGGGTTGATGAATGCCTGGACTATTACCGTGAGATCGGCGAGCGGCGCAATGCGCTGCCCTATGAGATCGACGGTGTGGTGTTCAAGGTCAACAGCATCGCCTCTCAGCGTGAACTGGGCTTCCGTGCTCGGGAGCCGCGTTGGGCCATTGCCCATAAATTCCCGGCCATGGAAGAGCTCACCGAGTTGCTGGATGTGGAATTCCAGGTCGGCCGCACCGGCGCCGTGACGCCGGTGGCACGCCTGAAGCCCGTCAAGGTGGCGGGAGTCACTGTGTCCAACGCTACTTTGCACAATATGGATGAGGTGGCGCGCCTGGGGCTGATGATCGGCGACACGGTGATCATCCGCCGCGCCGGTGACGTGATCCCGCAAGTGGTGCAGGTGGTCGTTGAGCGTCGCCCTGAAAACGCCCGGCCGGTACAGATTCCGCAAAGCTGCCCGGTCTGTGGCTCTCATGTCGAACGCACGCAACTGGTCAAGCGCAGCAAGGGCCGGGAAACCGTCAGCGAAGGCGCGGTGTATCGCTGTGTTGGTCGTCTGGCCTGCGGTGCCCAGCTCAAGCAGGCGATCATCCACTTCGTTTCCCGTCGAGCCATGGACATCGAAGGCCTGGGGGACAAGACCATCGAGCAACTGGTGGACGAAAAGCTCATTGCTTCGCCTGCGGATCTTTATCAGCTCAAGTACGAACAGATCATCGATCTGGAAGGTTTTGCCGAGGTTTCCAGCAACAAGCTGCTCAAGGCCATCGAGGACAGCAAGCGTCCGGCCCTGGCTCGCTTCATCTATGCCTTGGGTATTCCTGATGTGGGTGAGGAAACCGCCAAGGTCCTGGCCCGTTCCCTGGGAACCCTGGAACGGGTCCAGCAGGCTTTGCCCCAGGTGCTGACCTACCTGCCGGATGTGGGGCTGGAAGTGGCCCACGAGATTCACAGCTTTTTCGAAGACAGTCATAACCAGAGCGTGATTGGTGCCTTGCTGGCCGAGGATCAATGCGGCCTGGTGTTGCAGGATCAGGGTGAGCTGGGGGCAGAGTTTGCCGCCAGCACCACGCTGGGCGGCATGCTCGACAAGCTCAATATCCCCTCGGTGGGGCCGGGTGCGGCGCAGAAACTGGCAGACAAGTTCGGTTCCCTGCAGGGCGTGATTGCGGCTGACTGGCTGGATATGCGCCAGGCCCTGCCGGAGAAGCAGGCCAAGTCGGTGCGGGAGTTCTTCGACAACCCGGCCAATGCCCGGTTGGCCCAGGCCATCGAAGAGCAGCTCAAGGCCTTTGGCATGCATTGGCAGAGCGAGAAGAAGGTGGTTGAAGGCCTGCCGTTGGCTGGCAAGACCTGGGTGCTCACCGGGTCCCTGGAGTTGATGAGTCGCGATGTGGCCAAGGAAAAGCTGGAAAGCCTGGGGGCCAAGGTGGCGGGGTCCGTTTCGGCGAAAACCCACTGCGTCGTCGCCGGCCCCGGAGCCGGCTCCAAACTGGCCAAGGCCAATGAGCTGGGGCTCAAGGTCCTGGATGAAGCGGCCTTTGTCGCCTTTCTCGTCGACCACGGCATCCCCATCCCCGCGTGATCCTTGGGAGCCGGCTGGGCAGCGATGGTTTCGCCGGCAAGCCGGCTCCTGACAGGCCGAGGGAACGATGAGGCAGCCAGGATGATCTAGTCTTGGCAAGCCCCAGGGAGGATGCGTCATGTACCGTTTCTTCGAGCAGCTCAGTTCCCGGATTGCCGCGCCCTTCGTCGGCGACCGCTCACGCAACAGCAAACTCTGGTCATGCCGCTGTGGGCAGTCGCTGTTCTTTCGCAACAGCCAGTGCCTGGCGTGCTCTGCCTTGCTCGGTTATGCGCCGCAATCAGGCTGTCTGTCGTCCCTGCAGCCAGTGCCCGCCGCCGGGACCTGGGTGCTGGATGCCGAGCCTGAGGCGGGTGCCTTCAAGCGCTGCGCCAACCTCGATACGCCCGCCGCTTGTAACTGGCTGTTGCCGGCCCACCTGACCGGCAATCTGTGCGTAGCCTGCAGCCTCAACCGCACGATCCCCGACTTGTCCGTCCCGGAGAATCCTGAGCGCTGGCGCAAAGTGGAAATCGCCAAGCGCCGCCTGGTCGCCCAACTGATCGCCCTCGGGCTGCAAGTGATCCCCAAGAGCGACGACCAAGAGCGGGGCCTGGCTTTCGACTTCCTTGGTGTTGATCTTGAGGGAAGGACGCCGATTACCGGGCATGCCAATGGCCTGGTCACCCTGGATATCAAGGAAGCCGATGATGCCCATCGCGAGCGGGTGCGGGCGCAGATGCACGAACCTTACCGCACCCTGCTTGGGCACTTTCGCCATGAAGTGGGGCACTACTACTGGGATCGGCTGATTGCCAACAGCCCCTGGCTGGAGTCGTTTCGCAGCTTGTTCGGCGACGAGCGCTACAGCTACGCCGAGGCTCTGGAGCAGCACTATCAGCAGGGCGCGCCAAACGGCTGGCAGCAAAGTCACGTCAGTGCCTACGCCACCATGCACCCCTGGGAGGACTGGGCGGAAACCTGGGCTCACTACCTGCACATGATGGACGCGGTGGACACCGCCCTGGGCTTTGGCATGAGTGCCCGCGACGTCGATCTCGACTACCAGCCGTTTCCCCTGAGCAGCCTGTACGACCCGCAGCATCCTGGCGGACCGGCGTTCCTGGCCTTCGTCAACGCTTGGATCGAATTGGCTGGCATGCTCAACGAACTGTCCCGCAGCATGGGCCAGCCGGATTTCTACCCCTTCATCCTGTCGCCGGCGGTGATTGCCAAGCTGCATTTCATTCATTTGGTGATCCAGCAAGAAGGCGGCCGCGCCGACGAAGTGCTGTCCCTGGACTGACTCCACCGTCCTTCAGGCGGTGGGGGAAGGCTTTTACCCAGAGGTGTATCCAAGTGCTTGAAGCTCATCGGATTTTTTAATCTGCAACGAGCGGTTGTAAGTTCAACTCAGATAGGTACAATGGCGCGGCTCGCCGTCAGGCGAACGTCGTTATGGTGACCCCATCGGTCCCCCCGCAACGATTACCCGTGAACCTGGTCAGAGCCGGAAGGCAGCAGCCACAGCGGGAACATTGTGTGCCGGGGTGTGGCTGGTGGGGTTGCCTCCATAACGCTTCTCGTTGGTCCTCAGCGAGATTGATCAAAATTATTAAAGCACCTGAAAGTCTTCGAAGCCGCGCAGCATCCCTGTTGGCGTGTTTTTTGTCGTGCGCCCGATTTCTGGTTCGCTAATCCCTTGTCCAGCAAGCCCGTGCGGTTCGTTTCTGGAATATCCAACGCCTTTGCATCAAGGAGTGGTCATGGCGCTTACCAGTAAGATTTCCCTCTATGACGATCAGTGGCCTGGTGCATTCAGTGCTGAGAAGGGGCGCCTAGCCAAAGGTTTCGGTTGCGAACTGATAGCGGTACATCACGTGGGTAGCACGGCTGTGCCTGGGCTGGCGGCCAAGCCGGAAATCGATCTTTTGGTAGTGGTCGTGGAGCATCGGGATGAGGTTGCGCGCAACGCCTTCATGGCGACCCTGGGCTATGTCCGGGGCAGTGATCTGTCCCCGGGGCATCACTTTTACCGCCGCGATGTCGAGGGCGTGCGCACCCACAAAGTGCATGTCTGCATCTGTGGTCATGAGCAGATCGGGCGCATGCTGCGTTTTCGTGATCTGTTGCGTCAGGACAGCGGCATCCGTCAGCAGTATCAGGATCTTAAGCTTCGGCTTGAAGCCGGCAATCGCGAGGGCATTGGCGAGTATCTCGCGCAAAAGGCGCCCTTCATCGACGCGGTGATGGATGGCCTGTCGCAGTGATGCGCGCTGGCTAGATCGCTGCCCGCAGTTCTCGGGGCGAAAGCCCGTAATGTTTGCGAAAGCGCACCGCAAAGCGTGATGCCGAGGCGTAGCCGCTGGCTGCGGCGATTTCACCGATGGGGCGTGGCGTGGTTTGCAGCCACTGCAGGGCCAGGCCCAGCCTGACGTTCTCGAGGATGTTGCTGAAACTGTCATTCTCGTTCGCCAGCTGGCGACGCAATGTGGAAGCCCCAAGGTTCAGGCGCTCGGCGACGCAGGCTACTGTCCAGTCCCGCGCCGGGTTGCTCATGAGGATCTGTTGCACCCGTTCGCACAGTGGGTCGTGACGATCCAGTAGCAATGGGCCGGCCCAGCCGCCAAGGGCCAGGGCCAGCAGCACCGCTTCGCCGTAGTGGCTGCGCAGGGCGTCCGGTGCATCGCTGGCAATGCACTCCAGCAGGTTGTCCCAGGCCAGGGCGGTGTGCCGCTCCAGGGGGACGCAGAGGTCCGCGCCGCTGCGCCCGGGACGGGTAATGATCTGCTGGCGGTAGCGCAGGCTGAACGCCCGCAAGGCCGGGGCAGGAAAGGTCACGACATCGGCGATGTAGTGACCCTGCGCGCCCGGATAGTTGCTGATGCCCACTTCGCGTCCCGCCGGCAGCAGGATCAGGTGCTGGCCGCCCACGCGCATCTGGCGGTCGTCCCACTCCATGCGTTTCTCGCCCTGGCGCACCCGGCACAGAGCACTGACGAAAATCGGTACCCGTTGCAGGACATGGGCTTGCCGGGCGCGGATGACGCAGGTGTCGATACGGCTTTCATGATGCTGCAGGCCGGCAGGGGCATTCATCGTTACTAGCGTCCGTAAGTAGCGGTCAGTGTGGTCTTGGCCAAGGCGTTGGCGTTGAGCATGTAGCCCACCAATGCACCGCTGGCCTGGGCATCGAGGGGCAGTTTATCCACCTTCAATGCCCAGACGGTGAATTGATAGCGATGCGGTTTATCGCCCACTGGCGGGCAGGCGCCGCCAAAGCCGGGTTGGCCGTAATCGGTACGCCCCTGAATGGCGCCGGGCGGCAGTTGCTCGCCGTTGGCGCTACCGGCGCCCCTGGGCAATTGCTGGGTGGAAGTCGGGAGGTTGACCAGGGTCCAGTGCCACCAGCCGCTGCCGGTGGGGGCGTCCGGATCATAAACAGTGATGGCAAAGCTTTTAGTACCCGGTGGGGCATTCTTCCAGGACAGTTCGGGAGAGGTGTTGCCGCCTTCGCAGCCAAAGCCCTGGAACACTTCACGAGGGCTCAAGGGGTGGCCGTCGCTGATGTCGTGGCTGCTGATGCTGAACTCGGCGGCGTGGGCGCCAAGGCTCAGACCCAAGGAAAGCACGCTGAGTAAAAGTCGGTTTTTCATGAGGGGCTCGTCTGGGTGTTGGTGATGAAAGACGAGTCTATTGGCCGGCTGAGTCCGTTGTTGTGCCGGGGCGCTCGTGCATTGTGCCGAAACGCTCGCCGGCTTGCCGGGAAAGGGCGTCATGCTCCCAGCTGTTCCCGCAACAACTGGGCAAACGCATCCCGTGCGCTGTGGCGCTGCACGTCCTGGTGCCAGACAAAGCGGTTGTCCACCGGCAGCAGGTCGCTGAAACGCTGCACGTTCAGGGTCGCCGATTGCGAATAGCGCTCCAGCACGCCTTCCGGTATCAGCGAGACGCCGGCACCGACACTGACGCAGCCGATAATGGTGCCCCAGCTGGCATACCCAGTAATGGGCAGGTTCAGGCCGTGCCTGGCGAGCCAGGTTTCCAGGGCGCGGCGATAGGGGCAGCCCGGTGGCCACATGAACAGATTCTGCCCCTGCAAATCGCTGGCGCTGCGGATGGCGGCGGTGCCTGCGCTGGAGATCAGCACCAGTGGCTCGTGGTAGAGCACGGTTTGCTGAAGCTTGGGCGGCAAGGTATCGATGGCCACCAGGGCGCCGTCGATACGCTGGTGTTGCAGTTCTTCAAAGAGTTGCGACCAGGTGCCGGTTACCAGTTCCACGTTCACTTTGGGGTAGCGTCGGTGGTATTGCGCCAGCAGCGGTGGCAGGCGGCCGCCAGCGCAGGACTCGATCGAGCCCAGGCGCAGCAATCCGCTGGGCTCCGCCTGGCTGTCCACGGCGCGTTTGGCTTCGTCGACCAGAGCCAGGATTCGCTCGCTGTAGCCGAGGAATATTTCCCCGGCCGGGCTGATCTTCAGGCCGCGCCCGACCCGGGTGAACAGCGGGGTCCCGAGCTCGTTCTCCAGCTGCTTGAGGCGGTTGGTGATGTTGGAGGGCACGCAATGCAATTGCTCGGCTGCGCGGGCAATGCTGCCGGAGCGGGCCACGGCTTTCACCATCTTCAATTGGGTCAGTTCCATTGCTCATTTCCAGTGATGGGTGGCGTTAGTATCGGTTAGTTGTGGTGAGTTATGGGGGGCGAGAGACTGCGTTTCTTCTTATTGTCTGGATGCCTGTGCCGTGAAGCGCTTACCTGGGTTCAAGTCATTGCTGGCTACCGCTGCGGTCATTCTGTGCTGGGCCTATTCACCGGTGGGTATCCATATTGGCCTTGAGGGCTACAGTCCGGGGCATCTGGCGCTGCTGCGCTTCCTGATCGCTTCGCTGTTCATGGCGGCAATGGCAGTGGCGTTGAAAATATCCCTGCCGCGCTGGCGTGATCTGCCTTGGCTGCTGGTGCTGGGTTTTTTTGCTATCACCCTGCATCACGTCAGCCTCAATTATGGTCAGCAGGGCTTGAGTGCCGGCGCGTCGAGCGTGCTGGCGCAGTCGGCACCGATCTTCAGCACGCTGATCGCCTTCTTCTGGCTCAAGGAGCCGGTCAGTGGTTGGCGCTGGGGCTGCGTGGGGGTGGGTTTGCTTGGAGCGGTGCTGGTGGTGGCGGCCGACAAGGGGCTGGGCTCGGTCGAACCGCGCGGATTGCTGGTGTTGTTGGCGGCTTTTTCCTGGGGGTTGTACTTCGTTTTGCAGCGGCGCTTTTCCGGGCACTATGGCGTGTTGACCACGGTGTGCTACATGGTTTGGGGCGGCACGTTGCTGTTGTCGGTGTACGCACCCGGGTTGCCCGAGGCGGTGGCACAGGCGTCGTGGCGGGTAAATCTGGCGGTGCTGTTGCTGGGGTTGTTTCCCAGTGCTTTGGCCTATCTGGCCTGGGCTTACGTATTGGAGCGGGTGGAGGTCAGTCGGGCATCGATCGCCATGTATCTGATTCCGCCGGTGGCGATGCTGCTGGTTGCGATGGTCCTGGGAGAGCGGGTGCAATCTTCTGTGGTGCTGGGGGCGGCCGTGGTGCTGGGCAGTGTGATGGCCATGCAATTGGAAGGGCGTTGGCGGCTGCGGGCCTTGCCGGCGAAGGAGCGAGATGTGCAGGTAAAACAGGGTGATTGATGAGTTGCAACGCCCCCTCATCATGCGGGAGGCGTTGCACCTTGCAGTCAGCCTTTTTTCTTGAACAGCCGGCCGGCGAACGCGGCAAGTGCGAGCACGCCGATGACAATGAACTTCTTGCCGGCCAGGAGCAGTACCCCCAGCTTGGCGAACAAGCCAGCCTTGCTGGCCAGGCCTCCGGCCACCAGGGCGGCCAGGCCGTAGGACGCCAGTTTGTCGGTGCTTGGGTTGTAGTCGGCGTAGCGGTTGCCGTCGGTGAAGTTGGTGAAGGCCAGTACCTTGGGAATTTCGCGCTTGATAGTTGCCAGGTCGTCCATGGAGGCGACCGCGTTGAGTTCCAGCACGCCTTCGCGTCCCAGCACCCGGATGCTGTAGTTCAGGGTGTGGCTCTGGGCGCCTTCAGCCTTGAGTTCGCGGGCCCAGTACATCTTGTGGGATTGCGCGTCATAGCTTGGCTGTTCGGCCCAGCCCAGCAAGTGGATGGCGCCATAGCCCTGTTCCTTGCGTTGCTTATTGTCTTCCTCGTCCGCTTCCTGCATTTGCTTGAGCAGGTCCTGATAATCGATTTTCGCCGCGTCGTCATCGGAAATGTGGCCGTCATTCTTGTAGCTGATGATCACGCCCCAGCCTTCGGCGGACAGTGGGTTGACTGCGCTGGGCACGATCATGCCCAGGGTGGTGAAGCCGGGCGGGTTGCCCCAGCCCTCGGTCAGCAGCTTCTCGGTGTCCTTGGGGTTGAGGTAGTAGAACTCCTGGCTCAGGTCGAGGCTGGCGATATCACCGGGCAGCTTGACGTTGCCGTGGCGTGGGGAGAGCGAGGCGAGAAACTGTTCGGCGGTCTGGGGTTCGGCGTCCTTGTTCTCGTTCGGCGCGGCGGCAAAGGCAGGGAGGGGCGTGGCGCAGAGGACGGCCATCACCATGAGGAGGCGCAGGTACTTCATCGTATTCCCTTACAAATTGTGACAAGTCGGAGGGGAGGATAGCGATGAGTGTTGGAGGGCTCAATGAGGTGTTTCTAGTAATCTCTCAGCGTTGGCGGGGAAGGCGCTGGTATAGCGCCTCTGTTGGGGCATGGATTCAGTCGGCAGTGAGATAGAGCACGCGCAAGCGATGTCCGTCCGGATCAAGGGCGAGCAGGGTGTAGCCGAAGTCCATCTGGGTGGGGGGCTGGGCGATGGTCATGTCCAGCGCCTGCCAGCGGCGATGCAATTCGTCCACGGCTTCTCGACTGTCCACGGCCCAGCCCAGTTCGCCGCCACCACCGGTTGATTGGGCGCTCGGTTCAACCGTGTGCCGGGACCAGAGGCCGAGCTTGATCCCCGAGTCGAGGATGAACAGGGCGAAGGATGGGGATGATTCCACCGGCTGTTTGTCCAGCAGGCGGCTGTAGAACTCTGCACTGAGGGGCGGGCTGTCCACATAAAGCAGGAAGTAGGTGTTATTGATCATGACGACTCCAGGGGCCTTTGGGCTGTGCTGTGGGCACAAGCTTATGGGCTGGGTCTGTCAGTTCCTGTCAGGAGTCGTGGATTAAAAAAGAGGCCAACTTATCAGGGGTGATAAGCGTGCCTCTTCTCGTTGATTTGTTGCGGGGCTCAAGGCTTGGACAAGGCCTGGTCTACCGCTGCTATCAGCTTTCCCAGATCCTTCGGGGTGGCTTTGTGAATGACACCGAACAAATAAGCCCGCTGTTCCTCTTCGTCGCCCAGATCGGCGAAGAAGGCTTTCAGCTTCACTCCCAGTACTTCGGCTAGCAGAAATAGAGCTTCAACGCTGGGGGTGTAGGTGCCGGTTTCGAAGCGGCTGATGGTTTTTGGGTCAAAACCGGTTTTTTCACCTAGTTCAGCCTGAGTAAGCCCCGCTACCTTTCGATAACGCTTGATGGCTGCACCCAAACTTGAAATTTGCATCGCTCAATTCCCATTTAGAATCAAGAACTTAACGATAAATATTGGCATTAGACAACACCATGATTCATCACCTTGCTTTGCAAAATGTGATGCATTTCGTAGAATCGGCGCTTCGGACAGGTATTTGGTGATCTAGTTTCAGAGGGCAGGTTTATGAAACAAGAAATCATTGCATTTCCCTTGTTCACCTAAACCGAGGACTTGGCAGAGGCTCGACCGTCTCGTAAATCCCGCCAACGCACCGTCCGCCGTCCCCCACCTGACGCCTTATCTGATCCTAGTTGATCTTCGTCGAATCGACGGTCAACTGCCGCGCAAACCGCTGTACGGCCGCAATCAGGGCGATCCTTTCGATTGAGTCGTACCGCCAGGAAAGTACATTTCGAATCAACCTGTTGCCGGCTTCCCGGTGCTGTTGATCGCAGGCTGTCTATGGAGTTCTAAAGTGCGTCTCAATTTGCCGGTCACCTCTGTTGAGCAGACCTTTCCCGACCAGCAGCGGCTCATATCCGCCACCGATACCAACAGCCACATCACCTACTGCAATGCCGAATTCGCCGCGATGAGTGGTTTCAGCCAGGCCGAGCTGATTGGCAGCACCCATAACCTGGTGCGTCACCCGGATATGCCGGCGGCGGTGTTCGAGTCGATGTGGGGGTATCTCAAGGCAGGGCAGAGCTGGATGGGCGTGGTGAAGAACCGCTGCAAAAACGGCAATTTCTACTGGGTCAGCGCCTATGTCACGCCCATCCTCGAAGAGGGTCGACTGGTGGGGTATGAGTCGGTGCGGGTCAAGCCGACCCGGGAGCAAGTGAACCGCGCTGAAATTCTCTATGCGCGATTGCGTGCTGACAAGGCACCGGTCTCGGCCTGGCGGCACCTGGAGGCAGCAGCCAGGCCATTGCTGTTGCCGGTTGCGGTGGCGGTGGGTTGCCTGGCGGCGTTCACCTGGTTGCCGACGCTGCTGGCCCAGGGGCTGACGGTCACGGGATTCGTGGGGGTCGGGCTGATGGCCCAGCGCCGTTTGGGGCAGCAGCTCAAGCAGATTGTCCGTAGCACTCCAAACACCTTTGCCGATCCGATCTGTGCCCTGGCTTACAGCGACGCGCTGGGACCGGCGGCGCAGTTGCAACTGATCCTGGCCAGTGAAGAGGCGCGGCTGAAAACCGCCTTGACCCGACTCAGCGACCTGGCTCGACAGATGGCTACGGCGGCGGCCGACTCCAGTCAGTTGTCCAGCCGCACTGAGTCGGCGCTGCTGGAGCAGCGAGCGGAGACCGACATGACGGCCGCTGCCATGACCCAGATGGCCGCTTCGATCACCGAGGTTGCCGAACACGTACAGCACACCGCCAGTGAGGCTCACACTGCCAACCTGCTGGCCCAGCAAGGCAGCCAGGTGGCGGGCACTTCCCGTGACGCCATCCAGTTGCTGGCCCGCACTGTTACCCAGATCAATCAGGCGGTGGGTGACCTGGCCGGGCAGACCCAGGACATCATGGTGGCGGCGAGCATGATCCAGGCGATTGCCGACCAGACCAACCTGCTGGCCTTGAACGCAGCCATCGAAGCCGCTCGGGCCGGAGAGCAGGGGCGCGGGTTTGCCGTGGTGGCCGATGAGGTGCGCGCCCTGGCCGGTAAGACTCGTGAGTCCACCCAGCAGATCCAGGGCATCATCCAGAGCCTGCGGGCCGGTGCCGATGAGGCGGTGCAGATCGCCAGCCTGGGCATCGAGGAAGCCGAGCAAGGGGTGCAGCAGGTCTTGCAGGCGCAGCAAGCCTTGCAGGGCATAGGCGCGGCGGTGGAGCGTATCACCGACATGAGTCAGCAGATGGCTGCGGCGTCCCAGGAGCAGTCCCATGTAGCGGAATCGGTTTCCGAACAGATCAACAGTGTCGCCGCCACGGTGCAGCGCACTGCCGAGAATGCCAGTGCCGGAGTCGTTCGCGGCGCGGAGCTGGAAAACATCTCTTCCGGGCTGCGTGCCTTGGTCGAGCGGTTCAACCGCTAGCGACAGTGAGTTCGACTCATGGATGAGAAATACCGCAGGGCCGTCGATGCCGCCGCCATCTTCTCCGAGACAGATCTCGGCGGTTGCATCACCTATGTCAACGACCTGTTCTGCCAGATCTCGGGCTACAGCCGTGAAGAGCTGATCGGAGCCAATCACCGGATGCTCAGTTCGGGGCTGCATCCACCGGAGTTCTTTACCGAGCTGTGGCAGACCATCATCCAGGGGCGGGTGTGGAAAGGTGAGATCTGCAACCGTGCCAAGGACGGCAGCCTGTACTGGGTCGACAGCACCATGGTGCCCCTGGTGGATCAGCGCTCCGGCAAGGTGATGCGCTATGTATCGATCCGCTTCGATGTCAGCGAGAAGCGTCAGTTGCTGCATTCGCTGCAATGGCGGGTTGGGCATGACGTGCTCACTGGTCTGCCCAATCGGGCCTTCCTTTCCGACCTGTTGCACCAGGCGCTGGACTTCTCCCGCCAGGAGAATATTCCCCTGGCGGTATGCATGCTCGATCTGGACGGTTTCAAGGCGGTCAATGATGGCTACGGTCACGCCTGTGGTGACCTGCTGCTGGTGGAAGTGGCTGCGCGCCTGCGTTCGATCATCAGGGGTGAAGATGTGGTGGCACGCCTGGCCGGAGACGAGTTCGTGCTGATCCTGCGTTACGTCAGGGACATGCTGGAGCTGCGGGCGGCACTGCAGCGGGTGTTGGCGACCATTTCCCAGCCGTATTCGATCCAGGGCAAGGACATCAATGTGTTTGCCAGCATTGGGGTGACCCTGTTTCCCACCGACAACCATGATGCCGATACCTTGCTGCGCCACGCCGACCAGGCGATGTACGTGGCCAAGCAAAGCGGACGCAATCGCTTCCACCTGTTCGATGTCCTGCGTGATCGTGAAGTGATGGTCACCTACCAGACGGTGGAGCACGTGCGCCAGGCGCTGAACAGCGGCGAGCTGCAGCTGTATTTCCAGCCCAAGGTCAACATGCGCAGCGGCGCGGTGGTGGGGTTTGAAGCCATGTTGCGCTGGCAGCACCCGCAGCGCGGGATGCTGGGTTCCCAGGATTTCCTGCCTCAGGTGGAAGAGACCGACCTCATCGTCGATATCGGCGAGTGGGTCATGGATCAGGTGATGAGTCAGTTGCAACGCTGGCAGGCGGCAGGCCATGTCTGGCCGGTGAGCCTGAACGTCGCGGCCCGGCATTTCCAGCGCACGGATTTTGTCGAGCGGCTCAAGGGGATGCTCGATCGCTACCCGGATGTGTCACCCGTCTTGCTGGATCTGGAGATCGTCGAGTCGGTGGCCATCGACAATATCCAGCGAGTCAGCGATTGCCTCGATGCCTGCCAGGGCTTTGGTGTGCAGTTTTCCCTGGGGGACTTCGGTACTGGGCATTCGTCCCTGAGCTACCTCAAACGTCTGCGTACCCAGACCATCAAGATCGATCGATTGTTTGTCCGCGACATGCTTCACGACCAGGATGACCAGGCCCTGATTCAGGCTCTGGTCGGACTGGCCCGGGCGTTTGGCCGCCAAGTTGTGGCCGAGGGCCTGGAAAGCCTGGCCCATGGTGAGCGATTGATGGCCCTCGGATGTGAGGTGGCTCAGGGTGAGTTCATTGCTGCGCCCATGCCCGCTGACGCCGTGCTGGAGTGGGTAAGCAACTTCGAGCCGCCGCTGTCGTGGCGGTGCGGCACGCTTCAGGGCGACACGGTGTCGGAGGCCTGAGCGCCGGTCTGCGGGTCGACGTAGCGCTGGACGATGGCCTCGATCTCGCCGGACATCTTCATCTTCAGCAGGGTCCGCAGAATTCGCTGGGCCGGCACTGCCGGGTCATTGCGCACGTAGCAGCCCACTGCTTGCTCCTGCAGCAGCGCGACGCGGTGCAAGGGGTTGCCGGAGGACTGGGTCTTGTTGAACCAGTCCAGGGTCCACTGGCTGGCGATAGCGTACTGGTAGCGTCCTACCTGGAGCTTTTGCAGGACTTGCTCCTCGTTGCGGGCATCGTCACGAATCAGCTGGGCGCTCTCGAACAGAGGTTGCAGCGAGGTGTAGGTGTAGCTCAGTACGGTGCCGATGTGCTGAGTGGGTAACTGCTGCGGGTTGATCTGCTCATGATGGTAGCGGTTACTGACCAGCAGGTTACGTTGCACGAACAGCGGCACGCTCCACAGGTAATCCCCGGACAGGTTCGGCAGCCAGGCTTGTGCGGCAAAGCAGCGCACGTCGACTTCGCCCTGGGCCATGGCGTTCTGCACCCGGGCGCGAGCCAGGACGTGGAACTCGGCACGGGTGCCCATATGCCGGGCGAGGCTGTTCATGGTGTCGTAAAGGATGCCGGCGGTGGGTTGCTCGCCATCGACCTCGATGGTCGGCATGGCCCAACTGTCGGCGATGACAAAGCGTAAAGGCGCTTCGGCGGCTTCCAGGCTGGTGCTCAAGAGTAGCAGGGCGCCCCAGGTCAAATGCATACGGTCTCCCACGGTTCCAACGACCGAGCAATCCTTTGCGAAATGCAGCTTAGACAGATTAGACGAGCGCGCCGGATGCAATTTCGCCCTTGCTCCGCTAGCATTACCGGCTTCCGCTTTCCAGTTGCGACGGTTTTCGATGAGTTATCAGGTTCTTGCACGTAAATGGCGTCCGCGCTCGTTCCGCGAAATGGTCGGCCAGACCCATGTGCTCAAGGCTCTGATCAATGCCTTGGACAGCCAGCGGCTGCACCACGCCTATCTGTTTACCGGCACCCGCGGGGTGGGCAAGACCACCATCGCGCGGATCATTGCCAAATGTCTGAATTGTGAAACAGGCATCACTTCCACGCCGTGCGGCACCTGTTCGGTGTGCTGCGAGATCGACGAAGGACGCTTCGTCGACCTGATCGAGATCGACGCCGCGAGCCGGACCAAGGTCGAGGACACTCGTGAACTGCTGGATAACGTGCAATACGCGCCGAGCCGCGGGCGCTTCAAGGTCTACCTGATCGACGAAGTGCACATGCTTTCCAGTCACTCGTTCAACGCCTTGCTCAAGACCCTCGAAGAGCCGCCACCCTACGTCAAGTTCATCCTCGCAACCACCGACCCGCAGAAGCTGCCGGCGACCATTTTGTCCCGTTGCCTGCAGTTCTCCCTGAAGAACATGACCCCCGAACGGGTGGTCGAGCACCTGAGCCACGTGCTGGGTGTAGAGAACGTGCCGTTCGAAGACGACGCATTGTGGCTGCTGGGCCGCGCCGCCGACGGCTCGATGCGTGACGCCATGAGCCTGACCGATCAGGCCATCGCCTTCGGTGAAGGCAAGGTCATGGCCGCCGACGTGCGAGCGATGCTCGGCACCCTCGATCACGGCCAGGTCTATGACGTTCTCCATGCCCTGATCAATGGTGACGCCAAGGCGTTGCTGGAAGCTGTGCGCCATCTGGCGGAGCAGGGCCCGGACTGGAACGGCGTGCTCTCGGAAATTCTCAACGTGCTGCACCGGGTAGCGATTGCCCAGGCGTTGCCCGAAGGGGTCGACAACGGTCATGGCGATCGTGACCGGGTACTGGCTCTGGCCCAGGCGCTGCCGGCCGAAGACGTACAGTTCTATTACCAGATGGGCCTGATCGGCCGTCGCGACCTGCCGTTGGCGCCGGACCCGCGAGGGGGGTTCGAAATGGTCTTGCTGCGGATGCTGGCCTTCCGCCCGGCGGACACCGCCGATGCACCGAGACAGCCGCTAAAGCCAGTGGGGATCAGCCAGGCCACAGTTGATTCCGCCCAAGCCGTGGCGGTACCAGCACCTGCTGTGCCTGTGGCTCCCGTTACTCCTATTGCCAGCGCGCCGGTCGCATCGGCTGCCGCTCCGGCTCCGATTCCAGCTCCGCCGGTCGCGCCTGTACCTGTCGCGCCGCCGGTTGCCGAAGCGGTTGCCGTCGAAGCGGTTGACGTCGAGCCTGAGCCTGTGGCCGCCGATGAGGTGGTCGACCTGCCTTGGAACGATCCGGTAGTGCCGCAGATCGAGCAGCAACCAGCTGTTGAACCGGTGCTGGAAGTGGTGGCCGAACAGCCCGAACTGACGCCAATGCCAACTCCAACGCCTGACAGCGTGGTGCCGGATGCGCCGGAGTGGGTCAGTGCGCCGGTGCCCGAGCCGAGCGTGGCCGAGGTCGACGCTGCCACCCCGGGCATTGATCTGGACGACGAGCCGCCCCTGGACGAGGACTACATCGAGCCGGACATGGATTCGGCCTACAGCTACCTGGACGAGTTGGCCAGCGAGCACGCCGCCGATCCGGCCCCGGAGCCCGAGCCCGAACCTGCTGCCAAGCCGGCCACCGGCCTGGCCTTGGAGTGGCTGCAACTGTTCCCGAAACTGCCGATTTCCGGCATGACCGGCAGCATCGCCGCCAACTGCACCCTGATGGCCGTAGAGGGCGACAACTGGCTGTTGCACCTGGACCCGGCCCACAGCGCACTGTTCAACGCCACTCAGCAGCGCCGGCTCAATGACGCGCTGAACCAGCACCACGGACGTACCCTGACCCTGACCATCGAGCTGATCAAGCCCGAGCAGGAAACCCCGGCCCAGGCGGCTTCGAGGCGTCGGGCCGACCGTCAGCGCGAGGCGGAGGACTCGATCCACGGCGATCCGTTCATCCAGCAGATGGTCCAGGAGTTCGGCGCCGTGGTGCGCCAGGATACTATTGAACCTGTCGAGGCCCTGGCCGCTCAGGGTTGATCACTTAAAGGGCGCCGGACCCTGGGTCGGGCGCTGTTTCAATCCCCGTACTTTGAGGTAATTCCCATGATGAAAGGTGGCATGGCCGGCCTGATGAAGCAGGCACAGCAAATGCAAGAAAAAATGGCCAAGATGCAGGAAGAACTGGCCAACGCTGAAGTCACCGGCAAGGCTGGCGGCGACATGGTCACTGTGGTCATGACCGGTCGTCACGACATCAAGCGTGTGAGCATCGACCCGAGCCTGCTGGAAGGCGTCAGCGAAGATGACCGTGAAGTGCTGGAAGACCTGTTTGCCGCTGCGGTCAATGATGCCGTGCGCAAGATCGAGTCCAACAGCCAGGAAAAAATGTCCGGCATGACTGCCGGCATGCAACTGCCTCCAGGCATGAAGCTGCCGTTCTGAGTCGCCCAGGCGCTTCGGATGGACGCAAAAAGCCAGGCCTTGAGCCTGGCTTTTTTTATCCTGTCGATAAGCACTGCACTGTTCGTGGGAGCTGGATTGCGGGCGAAGGCCGCCGCCGATCTGTCTGTAGAAACATCGAACGCCACGGCCCTCGCGGGGTCTGCACCCTATACAGTCCTATCCAATCCTCGATACAGGAGTGTCTGTGATGTCGCAAACATTGACCCTCAACCAGCGTGTGGTGCTGGTCTCTCGTCCCCAGGGTGCACCGGTCCCTGAGAACTTCCGTCTGGAGCGGGTCGCCTTGCCGGAGCTGGCGGACGGCCAAGTCCTGCTGCAGACCCTCTACCTGTCCCTGGACCCCTACATGCGCGGCCGCATGAGTGACGCGCCGTCCTACGCCGCACCGGTGGAAATCAATGAAGTCATGACCGGTGGCGCGGTGAGTCGGGTCGAGCGTTCGCTGAATCCAAAGTTCCAGGAAGGCGATCTGGTCGTGGGGGCCACTGGCTGGCAGAGCCACTGCATCAGTGATGGTCGTAACCTGATTCCGGTGCCTTCCGGCCTGCCCAGCCCCTCCATGGCCTTGGGCGTGCTGGGTATGCCCGGGATGACTGCCTACATGGGGCTGATGGACATCGGTCAGCCCAAGGCCGGGGAAACCCTGGTGGTGGCTGCGGCGTCCGGCGCTGTGGGCTCGGTGGTAGGGCAGGTGGCCAAACTCAAGGGGCTGCGGGTGGTGGGTGTGGCCGGTGGCGCGGACAAGTGCCGCTACGTGGTCGAGGAACTGGGTTTCGACGCCTGCATCGATCACAAGAGCGTCGATTTTGCCGCTGAGCTGGCCCAGGCCTGCTGCAAGGGCGTGGACATCTATTTCGAGAACGTCGGTGGCAAGGTGTTCGATGCCGTGCTGCCCTTGCTCAATCCCAAGGCGCGCATTCCCCTGTGCGGGTTGATCGCCCAGTACAATGCTCAGGAACTGCCGCCAGGCCCGGACCGTCTGCCGCTGTTGCAGCGCGCCTTGTTGACCAAGCGGGTGCGGATCCAGGGCTTTATCGTCTTCGACGACTATGGTGACCGGCATCCAGAATTCATCAAGGCCATGGCGCCCTGGGTGCGCGAAGGCAAGGTCAAGTTCAAGGAAGATGTGGTCGAAGGCCTGGAGCAGGCGCCTGAAGCCTTCATCGGCCTGCTGGAGGGGCGCAACTTCGGCAAGCTGGTGGTCAAGGTTGCCGCGCACGCGAGTATTTGACGCTACCCTGAGGCGCGGGTATAAACCGCGTCTCGTCGTTTTGTCGGACCTTTGCCCATGAGCTTCAGCCCCCTGATTCGCCAACTGATCGATGCCCTGCGCACCTTGCCGGGCGTGGGTCAGAAAACCGCCCAGCGCATGGCCTTGCAGCTGCTTGAACGTGATCGCAGTGGTGGTTTGCGCCTGGCCCAGGCCTTGAGCCAGGCCATGGAAGGGGTGGGGCATTGCCGTCAATGCCGGACACTGACTGAAGACGAGCTGTGCCCGCAGTGTGCCGACCCGCGTCGCGACGACAGCTTGCTCTGCGTGGTGGAAGGACCGATGGATGTGTACGCGGTGGAACAGACCGGCTATCGCGGTCGATATTTCGTGCTCAAGGGGCACTTGTCACCGCTGGACGGTCTAGGGCCCGAAGCGATCGGTATTCCGCAGTTGCTGGCACGGATCGAGGAGCAAGGGAGCTTCAGCGAAGTGATCCTGGCCACCAACCCGACCGTGGAAGGCGAGGCTACTGCGCACTACATCGCCCAACTGCTGACCAACAAAGGCCTGATCACTTCGCGTATCGCCCACGGCGTGCCTCTGGGGGGCGAGCTGGAGCTGGTGGACGGCGGCACCCTGGCCCATTCCTTCGCCGGTCGCAAACCCATAGCGCTTTAACGCGGTAGGAGTCGGCTTGCCGGCGAAAAACCCTCCACACATTTTCTTGAAAACCAAGCAAGCGCTTGGTAAGTTCCCTCGACCCTTCAGAGGAGCTTGCCGATGTCTGCCTGCCAGGAATACTTCGACCCCAGCCACCAGTTGGTCCGTGACAGCGTGCGACGTTTCGTCGAACGGGAAATTCTCCCCGAGATCGATCAGTGGGAGGAGGCTGAAAGCTTCCCCCGCGAGCTGTATCTCAAGGCCGGTGCGGCAGGGATTCTGGGGATCGGCTATCCCGAAGCCCTGGGGGGCAGTCACGAAGGTGACCTGTTCGCCAAGATCGCCGCCAGTGAAGAGCTGATGCGCAGCGGTTCCGGCGGCCTGGTGGCAGGGCTGGGTTCCCTGGATATCGGCCTGCCGCCCATCGTCAAATGGGCTCGACCCGAAGTGCGGGACCGAGTGGCACCCCAAGTGCTGTGCGGCGAGAAAATTTGCGCTCTGGCGGTGACGGAGCCCAGCGGCGGCTCTGACGTGGCCAACCTGCAAACTCGCGCCGTGCGTGATGGCGATCATTATCGGGTCAGTGGCAGCAAGACCTTTATCACCAGCGGCGTACGCGCCGATTTCTACACCGTTGCGGTGCGTACCGGTGAGCCCGGTTACGGCGGCATCAGCTTGCTGCTGATCGAAAAGGGCACGCCGGGCTTCACCGTGGGGCGACAGCTGAAAAAGATGGGCTGGTGGGCCTCGGACACTGCCGAACTGTTCTTTGACGATTGCCGGATACCGGTGGGCAACCTGATCGGTGCCGAGAACATGGGCTTTGCCTGCATCATGGGCAATTTCCAGAGCGAACGCCTGGCCCTGGCGCTGATGGCCAACATGACGGCGCAGATGGCCCTGGAGGCAAGCCTGAAGTGGGCTCGCGAGCGCGAGGCGTTCGGCAAGCCCATCGGCAAGTTCCAGGTGCTCAAGCATCGTCTGGCGGAGATGGCTACGGCTCTGGAAGTCTCGCGGGAGTTCACCTATCGCCAGGCGGCGAAGATGGCCGCCGGCAAGAGTGTGATCAAGGAAATCTCCATGGCCAAGAACGTTGCCACCGATACCGCCGACCGTATTACCCATGATGCGGTGCAGATACTCGGTGGCATGGGCTATATGCGCGAGAGCCTGGTGGAGCGCCTGTATCGCGACAACCGTATTCTCTCGATCGGCGGCGGCACTCGCGAGGTGATGAACGAAATCATCAGCAAGCAGATGGGTCTGTAGAAACCTGCTTGCTGGTGAATACGCGGGTAGATCCTAGCGCTCAGTCAGCGAGAACTGCGTCAGGCAGAAGGTTGGGATGCCCATGTCTTCCAGTTTCTGCGAGCCGCCCAGCTCCGGCAGGTCGATGATGGCGGCGGCCTCGTAGATCTTCGCCCCCATGCGCCGTACCAGATTGGCCGCGGCGATCAGGGTGCCGCCGGTGGCGATCAGGTCATCGAACATCAGTACCGAATCGCCTTCGCACAGACTGTCGGCGTGGACTTCGAGAAAGGCTTCGCCGTATTCGGTCTGATAGCCCTCGGCGAGCACGTCCGCAGGCAGCTTGCCCTGTTTGCGAAACAGGATCAGCGGCTTATTCAGTTGGTAGGCAATGATCGAGCCGATCAGGAAGCCCCGGGCATCCATGGCACCGATGTGGCTGAAGTCTTCTTCGACATAACGCTGGGCGAAACTGTCGGCTACCAGGCGCAAGGCCCGGGGAGACTGGAACAGAGGGGTAATGTCGCGGAAGATCACGCCCGGTTTCGGGAAGTCGATGACAGGGCGGATCAGGGATTTGATGTCGAAGGAATCGAAGGCCATCTTCAGGTGTCCTGGCGGGCAAATAGGCCGCGCCAGTATACCCGCGACCGAGCGGCTTGGCTCAGTCGCAAGTGCTGTGGTTCAGCCGTCTACCGAGCCGCCGGCCAGGGCGCAGAGCTGGATCGGATCGAGGATGTGCACTTCCTTGCCTTCGGCGGCAATCAGTTCGTTCTGTTGGAAACGGGTGAACACCCGGGATACGGTTTCCACCGCCAGGCCCAGGTAGTTGCCAATTTCGTTGCGCGACATGCTCAAGCGGAACTGGTTGGCCGAGAAGCCTCGTGCGCGGAAACGTGCGGAGAGGTTGACCAGGAAGGTAGCGATGCGCTCGTCTGCGGTCTTTTTCGACAGCAGCAGCATCATCTGCTGATCGTCACGGATTTCACGGCTCATGACCCGCATCAACTGACGGCGCAGTTGCGGCAGTTGCAGAGCCAGTTCGTCGAGGCGTTCGAAGGGAATCTCGCACACCGAGGTGGTTTCCAGGGCTTGTGCCGAAACCGGATGGCTTTCGGTATCCATGCCGGACAGCCCCACCAGCTCGCTGGGGAGGTGGAAACCGGTGATCTGTTCTTCGCCGCCGTCACTGAGGCTGAAGGTTTTCAGGGCACCTGAACGCACGGCATACACCGAGTCGAAGCCGTCACCCTGACGGAACAGGAATTCGCCTTTTTTCAATGGGCGGCCACGTTTGACGATTTCGTCCAGCGCGTCCATGTCTTCCAAATTCAAGGAAAGTGGCAGGCACAGAGGGGCCAGGCTGCAATCCTTGCAATGGGCCTGGTTATGAGCGCGCAGTTTAACTGGCTCGGACATTCTAGAATCCTTGTGGGAAAACACACATAAGCCGTAAGGGTAACTCACGGGAGGAGGTTCCGGCCAGTCCGTGCCGTATTGATTGTTAGTCGTAAAGCATTCCTTTTATGAGTCGATAACCAGTTAACAAAGTTAACTTGGAGAGCTGAAACTATGTCCTCTGTTGGCGGTATTACTAATGGCAGCAACAACTTGCAGCTACTTTCAGAGACCTCGAAAGGCAGTGATGACGATGAACTAAGGAACTCTCCATTAGTTGCTGAATCGGTGATCGGAGAGGGCGTCAAAGTGTCGCTGTCGGGCGTTGGATTGCAGAAATCCTCCAGTGCTGCGGGCGATGACCGTGACATCGAGGAAAGCGGCCTGCCCGAAAATATTCAACAACTCCTCAAAATGATCAGAAAATTGCAACAACAGATTGCCGAAAAGCTTGCCCGGCTTCAGGCAGTCATGGCCGACAAACACCTGAGCCCTGAAGAGGCCAAGGCGAAGGTTGCCAGCTTGCAGTCTGCCCTGGCGAGCCTGAACAGCGGTTTGCTGACCGCCAATGCCTCCCTGGCCAAGGCGATGAAAGAGGCAGGTCTGAGCCCCGAGCAGGTGATGAAGGCCGCTTCCCTGATCATGAAGTCCTAGATCACCCGGGAAAAACGCTGGCGATTCTGTTGGCCCAGGTATGCATCGAAGATCATGCACACCGAGCGCACCAACAGGCGTCCTGCTGGAAGTACGATAATCGCCTCGGCGCTGAGTTGAATCAGGCCATCTTCGGCCATCTCCTGCAGATCCGGCCATAGTTCGTTGAAGTAGCCACGAAAGTCGATATTGAATGCTTTTTCTATATCTTCGAACTTAAGACTAAAGTTGCAGATCAGTTGTTGAATAACTTCGCGGCGCAGACGGTCGTCGGTGTTGCATACCAAGCCACGACTAGTGGCCAGTTGTGCACCCGCCAAAGCATTTTGATACTGGGTCAAGTCACTGCTGTTCTGGCAGTAGAGATCCCCGATCTGACTGATGGCCGATACTCCCAGCCCAATCAAGTCGCAATGACCATGTGTGGTGTAACCCTGGAAGTTGCGTTGCAGGGTCGACTCCTCCTGGGCGATTGCCAACTCGTCATCGGGCAGGGCGAAATGGTCCATGCCGATGTAGCGATAACCAGCTGCGGTCAATTGCTCGATGGTGCGTTGCAGCATTTCCAGTTTCTCTGCCGGAGCCGGCAGCTCATTGCCATTGATCCGCCGTTGCGGCATGAAGCGCTCGGGCAGATGGGCATAGTTGAAGACTGAGAGGCGATCCGGTTGCAGGCTGATCACTTCTTCCACGGTGCGGGCGAAGTGCTCTGGTGTCTGCTTGGGCAGGCCGTAGATCAGGTCGATGTTGATGGAGCGAAATTGCAGGGTACGGGCCGCTTCGATCACGGCCCGGGTTTCCTCCAGGCTCTGCAGGCGATTGACCGCCCGTTGTACCGCCGGGTCCAGATCCTGCAGGCCAATGCTGACCCGATTGAAGCCCAGCTCCCGGAGCAGGCCCATGGTGGACCAGTCGGCTTCCCGGGGGTCGATCTCGATACCGTAATCCCCGGAATCATCGTCCAGCAGGTTGAAGTGCTTGCGCAGCAGCGCCATCAGTTGGCGCAGCTCATCGTGATTGAGAAAGGTCGGGGTGCCGCCGCCGAAGTGCAACTGCTCGACCCGCTGGTTGGGCGCCAGGTGGCAGGCGATCAGTTGCATCTCCTGTTCCAGGCGTTGCAGGTAGGGCAGGGCGCGGCTGCGATCCTTGGTGATGACCTTGTTGCAGGCGCAGTAGTAGCAGATGTTGGCGCAGAACGGGATGTGTACGTACAACGACAACGGGCGCTGGGCCTTGCGGCTGTCGCGCAGGGCGTGCAGCAGATCGAAGGCGCCGACCTGGCTGTTGAATTGCACCGCGGTCGGGTATGAGGTGTAGCGTGGTCCCGCCAGGTCATAGCGGCGGATCAGATCTGTGTCCCAACGAATGGCGTCGAGCATGCGGGAATTCCCCCGGATAGGCTGGCAGTGTTCGCGAGTCTAGGGGGTTAGGGCTGCGGCCATCTTGATTTGTATCAAGGGTGTTCGGGAGCCGCTGAGGTAGCGCCGACGGGGCGTGCAAGCCCTGTAGTCGGGCACTTTCCTGGGATCAGTGGCCCATCAGCCAGTGCTGGTGAGGACCAGGCAGGGTCCAGATGCCGAACAGCATGACCAGCAGCCCTCCGGCCATGCGCACGCTGCGACGGCGCAGCAGGGCGGTGACCCGTTCTGCCGCGAGGCCCGTGGCCAATAGCACAGGCCAGGTGCCGAGGCCGAACGCCAGCATCAGCAGAGCGCTGTCCAGAGCGTTGCCCTGGCTCGCCGACCACAGCAGGGTGCTGTACACCAAGCCGCAAGGCAGCCAGCCCCAGAGCGCACCCAGGAGCAGTGCACGAGGCAGGCTGGAAACTGGCAGCAGGCGGTTGGCGACAGGCTGGATATGCCGCCACAGGCCCCGTCCAAGGCCTTCGATGCGGGTCAGGCCGCTCCACCAGCCGGCCAGGTACAGGCCCATGGCGATCAACAGCAAGCCAGCCAGTACCCGCATGAACAGCGCCACCGGGCTGCTGGCCACGGCCCAGCCAGCCAGGCCCAGCAGCAGGCCGGCCAGGGCATAACTGAGGATGCGCCCCAGGTTGTAGGCCAGTAGCAGGCGGAAACGCCGGCTGCGTTGCTCCTGGGGAATGGCCAGGGTCAGAGCGCCCATCAGGCCGCCACACATACCCAGGCAATGCCCTCCACCCAGCAAGCCAAGGATCACCGCCGAAACCAATAGGGGAGCCAGCTCAAGCATGAGGTGGTTCCGCTTTCTTGACCGGCTCGGCGTCGTTGCCTGGCTGGCCCTTGGCTTCGTCCACCGCTGCGGTGTGGCTAGGGTCTTGATCGTCGAACAGGATGCTGTGGGCCGGGCCGTCGAGGTCGTCGTACTGACCGCTGTCGACGGCCCAGAAGAAGATATAGATGGCGATGGCCACGATCAGCAGGGCAGCCGGAATCATCACATATAGAGCTGGCATCTGGACTCCAGGCCCGGCGGCTCAGGCCGGCAACAGGCGGGTTTCGGGGGCGCCGGCGCTGTCGGCTGACTGCGGCATGCGGGTCAGGCGCAGGGCATTGAGCACCACGGTCAGGGAACTGATGGACATGCCGATTGCAGCCCAGACCGGAGTGATCCAGCCCAGGGCGGCGAACGGCAGCATCAGGCCATTGTACAGCCCGGCCCAAAGCAGGTTCTCGATGATTACCCGGCGGGTCCGGCGGGCCAGGCTGAAGGCCTGCACCAGTGCGTCCAGGCGGTTGGACAGGAGCACTGCATCGGCGCTGGTTTTGGCCAGGTCGGTGGCCGAACCCATGGCCACGCTGATGTCGGCGGCGGCCAGCACCGGCACATCGTTGACCCCGTCGCCGAGCATCAGCACTTTGCGGCCCTGTTGATGCAGCTGTTGCAGTACCTGCAGCTTGTCATCCGGGCGCAGGCCACCACGGGCCTCGTCGATCTGTAGTTCGGCTGCGACGCTGGCCACCATCGGTGAGCTGTCCCCGGACAGTAGCAGGGTATGCCAGCCGCGAGCCTTGCAGGCGGCCAGGAGGGCTGGGGCGTCGCTGCGCAGCCGGTCATCGAGCACCAGCCAGGCGAGGGCACCCTGGCTGTCGCCCAACAATAGCCACTGGCCGGCTTCATCGGGCATCGAGGGCACCGGGCAACCGCTGAGTTCGCAGACGAATGCCGGCTGGCCGATGCGCAAGCGCTGTGTGCCCACCAGGCCTTCCAGGCCCAGCCCCGGGCTGCTGGTGACCTCTTCGGCCGCTACTGGAGCACGGCCGAAAGCCCGGGCAATAGGGTGCTCGGAGCGGTTCTCCAGGGCGGCCGCGAGGCTCAGGCAGTCATCGCTGGACAGCGGCCCCAAGGGGCGAATGGCGCGCAGTGCCAGGCGTCCTTCGGTGAGGGTGCCGGTCTTGTCGAAAATCACCGTGTCGATCTGGTTCAGGCCTTCGAGCACATGGCCGCGGGTCAACAGCAGACCGAGCTTGTGCAGAGTGCCGGTGGCGGCGGTCAGGGCCGTTGGGGTGGCCAGGGACAGCGCGCAAGGGCAGGTGGCAACCAGCATGGCCAGGACGATCCAGAAGGCGCGCGAGGCATCCAGTTGCCACCACAGCAGGCCGATGGCTGCTGCAGCGATCAATGAAAACAGCAGGAACCACTGGGCCGCACGGTCGGCGACCTCCGCGAGCCGCGGTTTCTCTGCCTGAGCCCGATCCAGCAGGCGGACGATGGCGGACAGCCGGGTGTCCTGGCCCAGGGCCTGAACCTCCACCGTCAGCGCGCCTTCGACGTTCAGGGTGCCGGCAGTGACGCTATCTCCCAGGCTGCGTGGTTGCGGCAGGTACTCGCCGGTGAGCAGGGATTCGTCGATGCTCGACTGGCCGTCGAGGATCTTGCCATCGGCCGGCAGCACCGCGCCAGGATGCACCAGTACCCGGTCGCCCAGGCGCAGTTCGGTGAGCAGGATGCGTTCACTCTGGCCGTCCTGGCCCAGGCGCAGGCAGGAGGCAGGCAACAGGTTGACCAACTGCGCTGTGGCCGCCGCGGTGCGTTCCCGGGCCCGACGTTCCAGGTAGCGGCCGGCGAGAAGGAACAGTGCGAACATGCCCACAGCGTCGAAGTACAGTTCGCCGACACCGCTGATAGCGGTCCAGATTCCCGCCAGGTAGGCCCCGCCAATGGCCAGGGACACCGAGACATCCATGGTCAGGTGACGGGTGCGCAAGTCGCGCATGGCGCCCTTGAAGAAAGGTGCGCAGCTGTAGAACACGATGGGAGTGGTGAGGAACAGTGCGACCCAGCGCAGGATGGTGTGCAACTCCGGGCTCAGGTCGATATTGAATTCCGGCCAGGTGGCCATGGTCGCCATCATGGCCTGGAACCACAGCAGTCCGGCGACCCCCAGCTGGCGCAGGGCCAGGCGGTTTTCGCTGGCCAGTTGCTCGGAGGCGCGGTCCGGCTGGTAGGGGTGGGCGGCGTAGCCGATGTGCCGCAGTTCGCTGAGAACCTGGCTCAGGGGCAGTTGGCTATCGGCCCAGCGCACATGCAGGCGGTGGTTGGAAAGGTTGAGGCGGGCCTCGACCACTGCTGGCAGGCTGCGCAGGTGTTTTTCGATCAGCCAGCCACAGGCGGCGCAACTGATGCCTTCCATGAGCAGTGTGGTTTCCGCCAGCTCGCCTTCGTGGCGGACAAAGGGCTGTTGCACGTCGGCACGGTCGTACAGTGCCAATTCGTCCAGCAACTGCACAGGCAAGGCTTCGGGGTTGGCCGAGGCTTCACTGCGGTGGCTGTAGTAATGCTCCAGGCCGCCAGCAACAATGGCTTCGGCCACCGCCTGGCAGCCCGGGCAGCAGAACTCCCGAGGCTCGCCGAGCACGACGGCGGTGAACCGGCTGCCAGTGGGAACCGGCAGGGCGCAGTGGTAGCAGGGCAGTGGCGTGGTCATCGGCGGTCTTTGTGGTCGGGAAAAAACTCATCGCCGGCCAGTCGCCTGCAACCCGGGTGACGGGGAGGGCGGCGGGCCGGCGATGGACGACAGGTGTTGTTCAGTTCAGGTCTTCCGCCCCTTGTAGCGGCTCATCGCCCAGCAGCAGGTCTTTGTCGTGGCTGACTTGTTCCTCTTCGAACATGCGCCAGGTCTTGTCGCCTTCGACTCCCAGCAGCTCGACGAAGCGCCGGCCTTCGACCTGATCGCTCAACTGGCCAATGTAGCGACCTTGTTCGGTTTCGCTGCGGGTGAGGGCGATCTTGCGGTCTTTCTCGGGCTGGGTCGGCGAGATCAGGTTCAGCTCCAGGGTCTTGGGCTGGCTGTTACCGCTCAGGCGCAGTTCCACTTCGCCGGTCAGTTCGTCGAGGTGCACGTTGGCGCGCATCTTCAGGGTCTGGGCCAGCAGTTCACGGTCCAGGGAGCGGTTAATGCCCTTGCCAGCCTCGTAGTAGTTGTCGTTGACCAGGTTGTCCGGGTTGTTCACGGCAATGGTCACCATGGACAGGGTCAGGGTCACCGAGCAGGCGAGGATGCCAATGATGATCCAGGGCCAGAGGTGTTTGTACCAGGGGCTGGTGGTGGTAGCTGCGGGCATGATCACTTCTCTTGGCTCTTAACGAATTTGTGGGCCGATGAACCGGCTCTTGGCTTCAACGTGGACGCTGTCATCGTCGGCATCCTTGAGGATGAACTTCACCTCGTTGGTGGTCGATGGCAGTTGCTCTGGAGCGATGGACAGTTCCACTGGCATGCTGACGATATCGCCGGCCTCCACGTGGATCTCGCGCTTGCCTTGCAGCTTCAGGTCTGGCAGGCCAGCGGCATCGAGCACGTAGGTGTGGTCGCGCTGGTCCTTGTTCATGATCTTCAGGCTATAGACGTTTTCGATCCGGCCTTCTGAGTTTTCGCGGTACAGCACCCGGTCCTTGCTGACATCGAAGCCCACCAGCGAGCGCATGAAGAACGCGGTGACCAGCAGGCTGATCATGGCCAGTAACACCAGGGCGTAACCGATCAGGCGCGGACGCAGTTTATGGGTTTTCTGTCCGGAGAGGTTGTGTTCGGTGGTGTAGCTGATGAGTCCGCGTGGGTACTCCATCTTGTCCATGATGCTGTCGCAGGCGTCGATACAGGCGGCGCAGCCGATGCATTCGATCTGCAGGCCATCTCGGATATCGATGCCGGTGGGGCAGACCTGGACGCACATGGTGCAATCGATGCAGTCGCCCAGACCCTGGGCCTTGTAGTCGGCGCCTTTCTTGCGTGGGCCACGGCTTTCACCACGGCGCGGATCGTAGGACACGATCAGGGTGTCCTTGTCGAACATCACGCTCTGGAAGCGCGCATAGGGGCACATGTAGATGCACACTTGCTCGCGCAGCCAACCGGCGTTGCCGTAAGTGGCCAGGGTGAAAAAACCGACCCAAAAGTACGACCAGCCATCGGCCTGGCCCGTGAAGAACTCGATGACCAGTTCGCGGATGGGCGAGAAGTAGCCGACGAAGGTCATGCCGGTGACGAAGCCAATCAACAGCCAGAGGCTGTGCTTGCTGAGTTTGCGCAGGAACTTGTTGGCGCTCATGGGCGCCTTGTCCAGCTTGATGCGCTGATTGCGGTCGCCTTCGGTGACTTTCTCGCACCACATGAAAATCCAGGTCCAGACGCTCTGCGGGCAGGTGTAGCCGCACCAGATACGTCCGGCATAGACGGTGATGAAGAACAGGCCGAAAGCGGCAATGATCAACAATCCCGAGAGCAGGATGAAGTCCTGGGGCCAGAACGTGGCGCCAAAGATGAAGAACTTACGTTCCGGCAGGTTCCACCAGACGGCCTGGTGACCACCCCAGTTGAGCCACACGGTGCCGAAGTACAGCAGGAATAATCCGGCGCCGCCCAGCATGCGCAGATTGCGGAACAGGCCAGTGAAGGCGCGGGTGTAGATTTTTTCCCTGGAGGCGTAGAGGTCGACGCTGTTGGTCGCGTTTTTGGCAGGCGGGGTAACGTCTTGTACGGGAATCTGGTTGCTCATCATTGCATCCCACGGCAGTGGAAAAATGCCTCGGCCAGTACATGCCGGCCGGGGTCAAAAGGGGTGTTGCAGTGGCGCAATGATACGCCTGTAGCTCTAGCGCAAGGGTGCGACCTTTGGTCGCGTTGGGGGAAATCAACTGATGGTGTAATGACTTGAATCAATTGACTTACGAATTATGGACCCATTTGCAGGCGGCGCCGTTCAATTCTTCCAGGGAGTGATCAGGCGGACTCCGCAGGCCTCAAAGTCCTTCTTGTTCTAGAAAGGTTACTACCGGGTTGCCGGGAAGGGTGATCCACCGTCGAGCACCAGCCGATGCAAGGCGCAAACAAAACGGCCCCGTCAATTTTCATTGGCGGGGCCGTTGGGTATTGCTTTCAGGCGTCGGTCTTACTCGGCGTCGGCCTGCTTGTTACCGTGGGACAGGCTGTAGACATAGGCGGCCAGCAGGTGAACCTTGTCATTGCCTTGCAGTTGTTCCTGGGCAGGCATCACGCCCTGACGGCCATGACGAATGGTCTGCTGCAGTTGGGCGAAGCTCGAGCCGTAGATGAAGGCTGCCGGGTGAGTCAGGTTCGGGGCGCCCATGGCTGGTGTGCCTTTGCCTTCCGGACCGTGGCAGACCGCGCAGTTGGCGGCGAACAGCTTCTGACCATTGACCGGGTCGGCCTTGATGCCTTCCGGCAACTTGCGGCCGTCGAGGTTGGTCAGGACATAAGCGGCAACGTCACTGACGCCCTGTTCCTTGATCACGTCCACCCAGGCCGGCATCACCGCGTGGCGACCGCCCATGATGGAGGCCTTGATGGTTTCCGGCTCGCCGCCCCAACGCCAGTCGGCGTCAGTCAGGTTAGGGAAGCCATAGGCGCCCTTGGCGTCGGAACCGTGGCAGACCGAGCAGTTGGACGCGAACAGGCGACCGCCCATTTTCAGGGCTTGCGGGTCCTTGGCCACTTCTTCGATAGGCATGGCGGCGTACTTGGCGAAGATCGGACCGAACTTGGCGTCTGACTTGGCCATTTCCTTTTCCCACTCATGCACACCGGTCCAGCCGGGCTGGCCGTTGGCAAACGGGGTCTGCTTCTCGTTATCGAGGTAGTTGTAGCCCGGCAGGACGCCTTTCCAGTTGCCCAGGCCCGGGTACAGCACCAGGTAACCCAGGGCGAAGACGATGGTGCCGACAAACAGCATGAACCACCACTGTGGCAGCGGGTTGTCGTACTCCTCGATCCCGTCGAAGGAGTGGCCGACCGTCTCGTCGGTCTGCTCGGTGCGCTGGCCCTTGCGGGTCGACAGCAGCAGCCAGGTCAGGGCGAAGATGGTACCCAGACTGAGGACTGTGACGTACAGACTCCAGAACGTAGTCATTCTTTGTTACTCCTAGAAGCTTGCTCGACGTGCTTGATGGCGTCGGGATCATCCGCGAACGGCAGCAAGGTCGCGTCTTCAAACTCGGACTTGCGCTTGGGGCTGAACACCCAGAGCGCCAAGCCGATGAAGGCCACCATCACAACAAGGGTGCCCAGGCCACGAATCATCCCGATATCCATCTAGATCACCGTTTGCTTTTGATGATGGTGCCCAGGCCTTGCAGATAGGCCACCAGCGCGTCCATTTCGGTTTTGCCCTTCACAGCATCCTGAGCGCCGGCGATGTCTTCGTCGGTGTAAGGGACGCCGAGTGTGCGCAAGACTTCCATTTTCTTCGCGGTGTCTTTGCCGTCGAGCTTGTTTTCTACGAGGAACGGATAAGCCGGCATCTTCGACTCGGGGACCACGTTGCGCGGGTTGTACAAGTGCGCACGCTGCCAGTCATCGGAGTAGCGGCCGCCGACACGGGCCAGGTCCGGGCCGGTACGCTTGGAACCCCACAGGAACGGGTGGTCCCAGACGCTTTCACCGGCCACCGAGTAGTGGCCATAGCGTTCGGTTTCAGCGCGGAACGGACGGATCATCTGCGAGTGGCAGCCGACACAGCCGTTGGCGATGTAAACGTCGCGACCTTCCAGTTCCAACGCGGTGCGCGGCTTCATGCCCTCCACCGGCTTGTTGGTAACGTCCTGGAAGAACAGCGGGACGATCTGGGTCAGGCCGCCGATGCTGACGGCGATGACCATGAAGAAGGCCAGTAGGCCAATGTTCTTCTCGACTACTTCGTGCTTCATCAGTGAGCTCCAACTACAGCGATCTGAGCGGCGGCTTCAGCTTCAGCCGGGTTCGAGGCGCGAACGGTGCGGAACACGTTGTACGCCATGATCAGCATGCCGGCGGCGAAGAACGCACCGCCCAGAGCGCGGACGATAAAGCCCGGGTGACTGGCTTGCAGCGCTTCGACGAAGGAGTAGGTGAGGGTGCCGTCATCGTTGATTGCACGCCACATCAGGCCCTGGGTAATGCCGTTGACCCACATCGAGGCGATGTAGAGCACGGTACCGATGGTGGCCAGCCAGAAGTGGGTGTTGATCAGGCCGGTGCTGTGCATCTGCTGACGACCGAAGACTTTCGGGATCAGGTGGTACAGGGCGCCGATGGAGATCATTGCTACCCAGCCCAGAGCGCCAGCGTGTACGTGGCCGATGGTCCAGTCGGTGTAGTGCGAGAGCGAGTTGACGGTCTTGATCGCCATCATCGGACCTTCGAAGGTCGACATGCCGTAGAACGCCAGGGACACCACCAGGAAGCGCAGGATCGGGTCGGTGCGCAGCTTATGCCAGGCACCCGACAGGGTCATCATGCCGTTGATCATGCCGCCCCAGCTGGGTGCCAGCAGGATGATCGACATGGCCATGCCCAGGGACTGGGCCCAATCCGGCAGTGCGGTGTAGTGCAGGTGGTGCGGACCGGCCCAGATGTACAGGGTGATCAGCGCCCAGAAGTGCACGATGGACAGGCGATAGGAGTAGATCGGACGCTCGGCCTGCTTGGGTACGAAGTAGTACATCATCCCCAGGAAGCCGGTGGTCAGGAAGAAGCCCACGGCGTTGTGGCCATACCACCACTGGATCATGGCGTCAGTCGCACCGGCATAGGCCGAATAGGACTTGAAGAAGCTGACCGGCAGGGAGGCGTGGTTGACGATGTGCAGCATCGCGGTCACCACGATGAAGGCACCGTAGAACCAGTTACCGACGTAGATGTGCTTGGTCTTGCGCTTGGTGATGGTGCCAAAGAACACCAGGCCGTAGGTGACCCAGACGATCGCCAGCAGGATAGCCAGGGGCCATTCCAGTTCGGCGTATTCCTTGGTGGTGGTGTAACCCAGTGGCAGGGTCACGATCGCGCCGACGATCACTGCTTGCCAACCCCAGAAGGTGAAGGCCGCAAGGCTGTCGGAAATCAGTCGCGTCTGGCAGGTTCGCTGCACGACATAGTAAGAGGTGGCAAACAATGCACATCCACCGAAGGCGAAGATCACCAGGTTGGTGTGCAGCGGGCGCAGGCGTCCAAAGGTCGTCCATGGCAGATCGAAGTTCAACTCCGGCCAGACCAGTTGCGAGGCGATGAAGACACCGAGCCCCATGCCAAGGATCCCCCAGACCACCGTCATGATGGCGAACTGGCGGACTACCTTATAGTTATAAGCAGTCGGACTGATTGCTGTGCTCATTCTAAGGTTCCACGGTTTGGGTGTTTTATTAGGGATAAAAATCGGCCGCAAGTATGGAGAAAGCAGGGGGTCATTGCAACGCGCCATGACCTGGGTCAATGCGTTCCATGCCTGATTCTGCGGCCTTTCCCTATGCCGAGTAGGGACAAAAATTGCCCTCGGACAAAATGTCGCAGTGGACAAAAAACTTGGGGTGTCAGGTCAGTTGTAACCGGGTGTGTGGAAGTCCGCGGATCAGCTGACAGGTGGTAAGCCTGTCGACAGCCGGTATAAACCAGCCTTTGCGGCCTGTCATCGAGCGAAAGCTTCGAACGTCAAGGATACCGATGGCCTGTGACCGGTCATTGCCAGTCCACTTCGGGGCAAGCTTAGACCTGATTCGGATCAGTGCAAAGGCGGTGGGGGAGAGGGGTGCGACACTTGGTCGCAAAGAGGCAGGAGGGAAAGCTTCAAGCGGCAAGCTGCAAGTGAAATCTCGCAGCTTGCCGTTGATCTTTTACTGGTCGCTTTCTGCTTGTGGCTTGTTGCTGTTGTGGTGGGAGAGGCTGTACACGTAGGCGGCCAGCAGTTGCACCTTGTCATTGCCGAGCAGTTCGCTCTGCGCCGGCATATGACCCTGGCGACCGTGGCGGATGGTCTGCTGCAGTTGCGCCAGGCTGGTGCCGTAGATGAAGCCGGCAGGCTGGGTCAGGTCGGGCGCGCCCATGATCTGGGTGCCCTTGCCGTCGGCGCCGTGACAGGCCACGCAGGTGGTGCTGAACGCTTGCTGCCCGGCCACCAGGTCGGCGTCGCTGTCCGCTGGCAGGGGCAGGCCGGCCAGTTCGTGACGGACATAAGCCGCTACGTTCTTCACGCCTGCTTCCTTGAGTACTTCACCCCAGGCCGGCATGGCCGCCATGCGGCCGCCCATGATGGTGGCCTTGATGGTGTCGGCGCTGCCGCCCCACCGCCAGTTGTCGTCCGCCAGGTTGGGGAAGCCGAAGGCACCCTTGGCGTCAGAGCCGTGGCACACCGAGCAGTTGGACGCGAACAGGCGTCCGCCCATCTTCAGTGCTTGTGGGTCCTTGGCCACTTCTTCCACGGGCATGGCTGCGAATTTGGCGAAGATCGGCCCAAATTTCACATCCGCCTTGGCCATTTCCTTTTCCCATTCCTTGGTCTGGGTCCAGCCGTCTTCATAGCCCGGCAGAATGCCTTTCCAGTTGCCCAGGCCCGGGTAGAGGATCAGGTAGCCCACGGAAAACACCAGGGTCCCGGCGAACAGCAGGAACCACCATTGCGGCAGGGGGTTGTCGTACTCCTCGATGCCATCGAAAGCGTGGCCCATGGTCTGGTCCACGCTGCCCTTGGTTTCACCCTTGCGGGTGCCGACCAGCAGCCAGGTCAGGCCGATCAGGCTGCCGATGGTCAGTACGCAGATCCACGTACTCCAGAAGGTGGTCATGGCCGAATGCTCCTTGTTGCAGGCTCTTGAGGTTGAGCGTCATCAGTTGTATTGCCGGCCGGTGCCGCACCCGGCATCGGGTCGTCGGCGAAGGGCAGCAGGCGTGCCTGGGCAAACTCGGGATTGCGTTTTGAGTTGAACACCCAGATCGACAGACCGACGAAGGCGATCATCACCACCAGGGTCCCGAGCCCGCGGATCATGCCGCTATCGAGTTCAAAACCCATGGCTCACCTCTTGCTCTTGATCGCAGTGCCAAGCACTTGCAGGTAGGACACCAGGGCGTCCATCTCGGTCTTGCCCTTGAGCGAGGCGGTGGCCCCGGCGATGTCGTCGTCGGTATAGGGCACGCCGAGGGTGCGCATGACCTTGAGCTTGGTTTCGGTATGGCTGCTGTCCACCGCTGCTGTCACCAGCCACGGGTAGGCCGGCATCTTCGACTCGGGCACAACGTTGCGCGGGTTGTACAAGTGCGCACGGTGCCAGTCATCGGAGTAGCGGCCGCCGACACGGGCCAGGTCCGGACCGGTACGCTTGGAGCCCCACAGGAACGGGTGGTCCCAGACGCTTTCACCAGCCACCGAGTAGTGACCGTAACGTTCGGTTTCAGCGCGGAACGGACGGATCATCTGCGAATGGCACTGTACGCAGCCTTCGCGGATGTAGATGTCGCGGCCTTCCAGTTGCAGGGCGGTGTAGGGCTTCATGCCTTCCACCGGCTTGTTGGTGACGTCCTGGAAGAACAGCGGGACGATCTGGGTCAGACCGCCGATGCTCACCGCGAAGACCATCAGCAGCATCAGCAGGCCGACGTTTTTTTCAATCGTTTCGTGTTTCATGGCGGACTCCTCAGGCCATCTGCGCAGCGGCGTTGACTTCGGCTGGCACGGCGGCACGCACGGTGCGCCAGGTGTTGTAGGCCATCAGGAACATGCCGCTGAGGAAGATCGCACCACCGACCAGTCGCACGATGAAGCCTGGGTGGCTGGCCACCAGGGTTTCGACGAAGGAGTAGGTGAGGGTGCCGTCTTCGTTGACTGCACGCCACATCAGGCCCTGGGCGATACCGTTGACCCACATCGAGGCGATGTAGAGCACGGTACCGATGGTGGCCAGCCAGAAGTGGGTGTTGATCAGGCCGGTGCTGTACATCTGCTCGCGACCGAAGACTTTCGGGATCAGGTGGTACAGCGCGCCGATGGAGATCATCGCCACCCAGCCCAGAGCGCCGGCGTGAACGTGGCCGATGGTCCAGTCGGTGTAGTGGGACAGGGCGTTGACGGTCTTGATCGCCATCATCGGACCTTCGAAGGTCGACATGCCGTAGAACGCCAGGGACACCACCAAGAAGCGCAGGATCGGGTCGCTGCGCAACTTATGCCAGGCACCCGAGAGAGTCATCATCCCGTTGATCATGCCGCCCCAGCTTGGCGCCAGCAGTACCAGGGACATCACCATCCCCAGGGACTGAGCCCAGTCCGGCAGTGCGGTGTAGTGCAGGTGGTGCGGACCGGCCCAGATGTACAGGGTGATCAGTGCCCAGAAGTGCACGATGGACAAGCGATAGGAATACACCGGACGCTCGGCCTGCTTGGGTACGAAGTAGTACATCATCCCCAGGAAGCCCGCGGTCAGGAAGAAGCCCACGGCGTTGTGGCCGTACCACCACTGCACCATTGCATCGGTCGCACCGGCATACACCGAGTAGGACTTGGTGAAGCTGACCGGCAGTTCCAGGTTGTTGACGATGTGCAGGATGGCCACGGTGATGATGAAGGAGCCGAAGAACCAGTTACCCACATAGATGTGTTTGGTCTTGCGCTGCATCACGGTGCCGAAGAACACAATGGCGTAGGCCACCCAGACAATGGTGATCAGGATATCGATCGGCCATTCCAGTTCGGCGTATTCCTTGGAGCTGGTGTAGCCCAGTGGCAGGCTGATAGCCGCCAAGAGGATGACCAACTGCCAGCCCCAGAAGCAGAACGCGGCGATTTTCGGCGCGAACAACTGAGTCTGACAGGTGCGTTGCACCGAGTAGAACGAGCTGGCAAACAGTGCGCAGCCGCCAAAGGCGAAGATCACCGCGTTGGTGTGCAACGGACGTAGACGGCCGAAGCTGGTCCACGGTAGGTCGAAGTTGAGTTCAGGCCAGACCAACTGGGCAGCGAGAAAAACCCCGAGCCCCATGCCGACGATGCCCCACACCACCGTCATAATGGCGAATTGGCGGACCACCTTGTAGTTGTAGGCGGTACTGATAGAAGTGTTCATGGTTCCCCATCCACGGTTCAGCTGAAGTGAAAGCGACTGCGCACGGCAAGGCGCGCTCACTTCGTCTGGAGTTATAGGCAGACTAAAAGCGAGGCAAGCATGAGCAATGAGCACAAGGCCAGTATTGACGGGGATCAATGGGCGCAGTGCGTGCGGAAACGGGGCTGGTTATGGGAGGTCGCCGCTGTTGCCAGCCCGTTGCAGGCTCCGACCCTGATCCTGGCCCATGGTGCCGGCGCGCCGATGGACAGCGGCTTCATGAACGACATCGCTGTACGCCTTGCCGGGCATGGGGTGAACGTCTTGCGCTTCGAGTTTCCCTACATGGCCCAGCGGCGCCTGGATGGCGGCAAGCGCCCGCCCAACCCGGCACCCAAACTCCTGGAGTGCTGGCGCGAGGTGCATGCCTTGGTGCGACCTTATGTCACTGGGGTTCTGGCGGTGGGCGGCAAGTCCATGGGCGGACGCATGGCCAGTTTGCTGGCCGATGAATTGGCTGCCGATGCCCTGGTGTGCCTGGGCTATCCCTTCTATGCCACCGGCAAGCCTGAGAAGCCGCGGGTGGCGCACTTGGCCGAACTGGCCACGCCGAGCTTGATCGTGCAGGGCGAGCGTGACGCCCTGGGCAATCGCCAGGCGGTCGAAGCCTACTCACTGGTGCCCAGTATCGAGCTGTACTGGCTGGCGGCCGCTGATCACGATCTCAAGCCCCTGAAGGCCTCAGGCTTCACCCATGAGCAGCACCTGGAGTCTGCGGCGACCAAGGTCGCTGCGTTCCTGCAAACACTGGCCTGATCCTGTAGGTGCGAGCTTGCTCGCGAAGCGCTCACCCGGCCCTCGAATTGGTATCGCGGCGTAGATCTGTCGCGAGCAAGCTCGCTCCTGCGGCTGTTGGGCGAGTTCGCAGGCATAAAAAAACCGCAAGCCGGTGCTTGCGGTTTTTTTGTCGCCGGCCCGGGGGCTTAGCGGTTGAAACGCTCCACCAGCGAGTACTGGGTGTGGGCGGTGCGGGTCAGGGCTTCGCTGAGTTCGGCCGAGTGCTGGGCCTGCTCCGAAGTCTGGTCCGCCAGTTGCGCGATGGTGCTGATGTTGCGGCTGATCTCTTCGGCCACCGAGCTTTGCTCTTCGGTGGCGGCAGCGATCTGGGTGGTCATGTCGGTGATGTTGGCCACCGCTTCACTGATGCCCACCAGCGCCTGGTCGGCTTCCAGCACTCGCGCCACGCCTTCTTCGGCCTGACGGTGACCGGCGTCCATGGTTTGCACGGCGGTGGCGGCGGTTTGTTGCAGCTTGGCGATCAGGGTGTGGATCTGCCCGGTGGACTCGCTGGTGCGTTGCGCCAGCTGGCGCACTTCATCGGCGACCACGGCAAAGCCGCGGCCCATTTCCCCGGCGCGTGCCGCTTCGATGGCCGCGTTCAAGGCCAGCAGGTTGGTCTGGTCGGCGATGCCCTTGATCACGTCCACCACGCCGCCGATCTCGTCGCTGTCCTTGGCCAGCTGGGTCACGGTCAGGCCGGTTTCGCCCACCACCACCGACAGGCGCTGGATTGCTTCACGGGTTTCCCCGGCGATGTCCCGGCCACGACCGGTGAGGCGATTGGCTTCCTGGGTGGCGTCGGCGGTGCGTTGCACGTGGCTGGCCACTTCCTGGGTGGTGGCGGCCATCTGGTTGACTGCGGTGGCCACTTGCTCGGTCTCGACCCGCTGACGTTCCAGGCCGCTGGAGCTGTTGTGGGCCAGGGTATCGGACTGGCGAGCCTGCTCGTTGAGGTGCTCGGCGGTGTCCTGCAGGCGGGTCAGGCAGGTCTTCAGGCGCGCTTCCTGGCTCAGGATCGACATTTCCAGGCGTGCCTGGGCGCCGCGGCTGTCGGTGTACATCTGGGCGATCAGCGGGTCGGAGGTGGTCTGCTCGGCCAGGCGCAACAGGCGCTTGAGGCCGCGTTGCTGCCAGCTCAGGCCCAGCAGGCCCAGCGGCACCGAGAGCGCCGCCGCCAGGGCAAAGCCCCAGTGGGAGTTGAGCCAGGCGCCGATCATGAAGCTCAGTTGGCTGACCAGAATGAAGGGCAGCCAGTCCTGCAGCACCGGTAGCCACTTGTCACGCTTGGGAATGGCCGACTTGCCGGAGTTGATACGCTGGTAAAGCGCTTCGGCGCGGCGCACTTGTTCGGCGGTGGGCTTGACCCGTACCGATTCGTAACCCACCACCTGGTTGCCTTCGAACACCGGAGTCACATAGGCGTTGACCCAGTAGTGGTCGCCGGTCTTGCAGCGGTTCTTGACGATGCCCATCCATGGCAAGCCTTGTTTCAAGGTGCCCCACATGTGCGCGAACACTGCCGCTGGGACATCAGGGTGACGGACCAGGTTGTGCGGCGCGCGAACCAGTTCTTCACGGGAGAACCCACTGATCTCGACAAAGGCATCGTTGCAGTAGGTGATCACGCCTTTGGCGTCGGTGGTGGAAATCAACCGTTGTTGAGCCGGGAAGGTACGTTCGCGCTGAGTGACAGGCTGGTTATTACGCATGGTTTTTCAATCCGCAAGGCTTTGATGGGTTGTCGGCCGCTTCAGCCGATTATTGAAATTATTTTTCAATAATCGGCGCTGGGTCTCATTAGGCAGAAGCTGTCGCTTGCAAAATGCGCCACCGAGGTTCCGATGGCGTTGGCGAGGCGTTAATCATTGATCTTCTTCCTTGATAGTCAATTGTCCTGAAGTACTGGTTTGGGCAACTTTTCGCTGGGTTATCCGGCGAGCATCGGATAGCTGAACAGGCCGAAATGCAGCAGATTGAGACCGAAGTGCGTGGCAATCGCCGCACCCAGGCCCCCAAAGCGATAGGCCAGACCGTAGCCGACCCCGGCGATGGTCGCCAGTAGGGTCCATTGCCAGCCAGCACCCAGGTGTACCAGGCCAAATAACAGGGCCGCACACAGCAGTGCCAGGTTCTCACCATAGGGAAGGGCCTTGAATTTACGGCTCAGGCCGCCCTGGATGTAACCCCGGAACAGCGCTTCCTCCACCAGGGTGACCAGCAGCAGATTGTTCAGCACCCACAACCAGGCCTGATCCGGCCATTTCGGCGCCCAACTGATGATTCCCAGCAGCAATGCTCCGCCCAATGCGGCGATTGCGCACAACGTCAGGGCCAGAACCGTTGCGTAGAACGACAGACGTAGCGAGCGCCGACCGACGATCCAGGGGCAGACCAAGAGCAGCCAGAAGCCGATCAGCGGTTTGTCCTGATTCAGGTACATGGAGAAGGGCACGGCGTCGTCGGTAAAGCGCTGCGGGTCGATGGCCCGGCCGTTGTAGAAGCCTGGCAGCCAGTGCATGGCCAGAGCCAGGGCGAGCACCACGAACAGGCCGTGGCCCAGGTATTGGCCGATGCGGCTGCGTTGCTGGCGTACGGCAAATCCGGCGCAGAGCAGCAGGAAGATCGAGAGGGCGGCCAGCAGCCCCAGTTGCCCGTAGCTCAGGGCCAGTGCGTAGCCGATAGAAAGGAGTGCCAGATACATCCATGGCAAAGCGGTCATGTGGAATCCTTGTTGCAAAAGAAAGAGGTATTGCAGAAACGTTGTTCAGCGGCGGATCTGTAGTCGCCATTGCGACCGGTGAGTCAGCTTTGGCGGGCGGCAAGTATAACCAGCTGAGTTTTGTTCGACAGACCGACGAAAAACACCGCCCTGAGGCGGTGTTTTATTTCGTGGTGGATCAGGATGCAATCAGTTGGCGCAACACGTAGTGCAGGATCCCTCCGGACTTGAAGTACTCGACTTCGTTCAGCGTATCGATGCGGCACAGCACCTCGATTTTCTCCTGGCTGCCATCCTCACGGGTGATCACCAGGGGCAGGTTCATCCGCGGGGTCAGTTCCACGTCGCTCAGGCCGAGGATGTCCAGGGTCTCCTTGCCGGTGAGTTTCAGGCTCTTGCGGTTCTGGTCGAGCTTGAACTGCAAGGGCAAGACCCCCATGCCCACCAGATTGGAGCGATGGATGCGCTCGAAGCTTTCGGCGATCACCGCCTTGACCCCCAGCAGGTTGGTGCCCTTGGCGGCCCAGTCACGGCTGGAGCCGGTGCCGTATTCCTGACCGGCGATGACCACCAGCGGCGTGCCCGAGGCCTGATATTTCATGGCCGCGTCGTAGATCGGCATTTTCTCGCCGCTGGGGATGTAGAGCGTATTGCCGCCTTCTTCGCCGCCGAGCATTTCGTTGCGGATGCGGATGTTGGCGAAGGTGCCGCGCATCATCACTTGGTGATTGCCCCGACGCGAGCCGTAGGAGTTGAAGTCTCGCGGTTCCACGCCCTTGTCCCGCAGGTAGCGCCCGGCCGGGCTGTCGGCCTTGATGTTGCCGGCGGGAGAGATGTGGTCGGTGGTCACCGAGTCCCCCAGCAGCGCCAGCACCCGTGCACCGTTGACGTCCTTGATTTCCGGCAGGGGGCCGGCAATGTCGTCGAAGAAGGGAGGGTGCTGGATATAGGTCGAGTCGCCCTGCCAGACATAAGTGGCCGCCTGTGGCACTTCAATGGCTTGCCATTGGGCGTCACCGGCAAACACCTCGGCGTATTCCTTGTGGAACATCCGTGTGTTGACCTGGGCCACGGCCTCGGCGATTTCCTGGCTGCTGGGCCAGATGTCCCGCAGGTACACCGGCTGGCCGTCCTTGCCGTGCCCCAGGGGCTCGCTGCTGAGGTCGATGCGCACCGTACCGGCCAGGGCATAGGCCACCACCAGCGGCGGCGAGGCCAGCCAGTTGGTTTTGACCAGAGGATGGACCCGGCCCTCGAAGTTGCGGTTTCCCGATAGCACCGAAGCCACGGTGAGATCGGCCTGCTGAATGGCTTTTTCGATCGGCTCCTGCAGCGGTCCGGAGTTGCCGATGCAGGTGGTGCAACCATAGCCCACCAGATCGAAGCCCAGTTGGTCCAGGTAAGGCGTAAGTCCGGCGGCTTTATAGTAGTCAGTCACCACCTTGGAGCCTGGAGCCAGCGAACTCTTGACCCAGGGTTTGCGCTGCAGGCCCTTTTCCACGGCTTTCTTGGCCACCAGGCCTGCCGCCATCATCACGCTAGGGTTGGAGGTGTTGGTGCAGGAGGTGATGGCGGCGATCACCACCGCGCCGTTTTTCAGGCGATAGGTCTGGCCTGCATCCTGGTAGTCGGCTTCGCCCACCAGGTCGGCATTGCCCACGGCGACACCGCCGCCGCCCTCGCTTTCCAGGCGACCTTCTTCCTTGCTGGTGGGCTTGAACTGCAGGTCGAGGAAGTCGGTGAAGGCTTGGGCCACATTGGGCAGCGCAACCCGGTCTTGTGGCCGTTTGGGGCCGGCGAGACTGGCCTCCACGGTGCCCATGTCCAAGGCCAGGCTGTCGGTGAACACCGGCTCCTTGCCCGGCAGGCGCCACAGGCCCTGGGCCTTGCTATAGGCCTCCACCAGTTTCACCAACTCGGCAGGGCGCCCGGACAGGCGCAGGTAATCCAGGGTGATGTCGTCCACTGGGAAGAAGCCGCAGGTGGCGCCATATTCCGGGGCCATGTTGGCAATGGTGGCGCGGTCTGCCAGGGGCAGGTCGGCCAGGCCATCGCCATAGAACTCGACGAACTTGCCCACTACGCCCTTCTTGCGCAGCATCTGGGTCACCGTCAGCACCAGATCGGTGGCGGTGATGCCTTCCTTGAGCTTGCCGGTGAGTTTGAAGCCGATGACTTCCGGAATCAGCATCGACACCGGCTGGCCGAGCATCGCCGCTTCTGCCTCGATCCCGCCCACGCCCCAGCCCAGCACGCCGAGGCCGTTGATCATGGTGGTGTGGGAGTCGGTGCCCACCAGGGTGTCGGGGAAGGCGTAGGTGCGGCCATCCTCGTCCTTGGTCCAGACCGTGCGCCCCAGGTATTCCAGATTGACCTGGTGACAGATGCCTGTACCCGGCGGCACCACGCTGAAGTTGTCGAAGGCGCTCTGGCCCCAGCGCAGGAAGGCATAGCGTTCGCCGTTGCGCTGCATCTCGATGTCGACGTTCTGTTCGAAGGCGCTACTGCTGGCGAACTTGTCCACCATCACCGAGTGGTCGATCACCAGATCCACCGGGGACAGCGGGTTGATCCGTTGTGGATCGCCACCGGCCTTGGCCATGGCAGCGCGCATGGCGGCCAGGTCAACCACGGCGGGCACACCGGTAAAGTCCTGCATCAGGACGCGAGCGGGTCGGTATTGGATCTCCCGGTCGGAGCGACGCTCCTTGAGCCAGGCGGCGAGGGCCTTGAGGTCGGCGCCGGTGACGGTCTTGTCGTCTTCCCAGCGCAGCAGGTTTTCCAGCAGGACTTTCAGCGACATGGGCAGGGCGTCGATATCGCCCAGGCTCTTGGCGGCGTCCGGCAGGCTGAAATAGTGATAAGTCTTGTCGTCGACTTTTAGGGTTTTAAGGGTTTTCAGGCTATCGAGGGATGGCATTGAATGACTCCTTGTGGCCCGCACGGCTACGGGCCTGTGATACGGACAGAGGGTTAACCTAGCTCTGTTTGGGGCTTATAGCTAATCACTGGACTCCTGGGGTCAGTCCAAGGTTCCGAACTCGGTTATGATGCGCCGGTTTTCGTGACAGGCTTTGCTACAGGGCAGGTTTGCGCATCGATTCGTCGCCATTTGCCCAGGAGATTCAATGAACACCCTGTTTATCCATTGCCGGCCCGGTTTCGAGGGCGAAGTCTGCTCCGAGATCGCCGACCACGCGGCTCGGCTGAATGTCGCCGGCTACGCCAAGGCCAAGCCCAGCACTGCCTGCGCCGAGTTCATCTGCACCGAGGACGATGGCGCCCAGCGCCTGATGCAGGGGCTGCGCTTTGCCGAACTGATCTTCCCCCGGCAGTGGGCCCGCGGCGGCTTCATCGAGTTGCCGGAAACCGACCGCATTAGCGTGATCCTGGCCTACCTGGCCGGCTTTCCCCAGTGCGGCAGCCTGTGGCTGGAGGTGGTGGATACCAATGACGGCAAGGAATTGTCGAACTTCTGCAAAAAGTTCGAAGGTCCGCTGCGCAAGGCCCTGAGCGCTGCCGGCAAGCTGGTGGAGGATGCCGCCAAGCCGCGCTTGCTGTTGACCTTCAAGAGTGGGCGTGAAGTCTTTGTCGGCCTGGCGGATGCCGGCAACTCGGCCATGTGGCCGATGGGCATTCCACGCTTGAAGTTCCCCCGGGAAGCGCCAAGCCGTTCGACCCTGAAACTGGAAGAGGCCTGGCACCACTTCATCCCCCGGGATCAGTGGGATGAGCGTTTGCACAGCGACATGACCGGGGTCGATCTGGGTGCGGCGCCAGGGGGCTGGACCTGGCAGTTGGTCAATCGCGGCATGCTGGTGACCGCCGTCGATAACGGCCCTATGGCTGAAAGCCTGATGGACACTGGCCTGGTGCAACACCTGATGGCGGACGGCTTTACCTTCAAGCCGCGACAGCCGGTGGACTGGATGGTCTGCGACATCGTCGAGAAGCCGGCGCGCAACGCCGCACTTCTGGAAACCTGGATCGGCGAGGGCCATTGCCGCGAGGCCGTGGTCAACCTGAAGCTGCCGATGAAGCAGCGTTATGCCGAAGTGAAGCGTTTGCTGGAGCGGATTGAAGAGGGCTTCAAGGCGCGGGGAATTCGGGTGGCGATTGGCTGCAAGCAGCTGTATCACGACCGCGAGGAAGTGACCTGCCATCTGCGGCGCCTGGATGTGAAAAAGCCCAAATCGGCGTAGCCCTCGTCATAGCGTCGGATGCCCCGCAGGAGCCCGCTTCTACATAAGCAGGCTCCTGGGCGTGGGGTGTTGTGGCGACGCCCGCAGGAGCCCGCAACTGATGACCCGATGGCACCATTGCGCGACAATGGCCGCCTGTTTCAGGAGTGAACCATGAGTCAAATCATCGATACGCCGGTTGACGGCACCCTCGACGCCACCGGCCTTAATTGCCCCGAGCCGGTGATGATGCTGCACCAGCACATTCGCGACCTGCCCGCAGGCGGGCTGCTGAAGGTGATCGCCACCGACCCTTCCACCCGCCGCGACATTCCCAAGTTCTGCGTGTTCCTCGACCACGAACTGGTGGCGCAGCAGGAAGAGGCCGGCACCTACCTCTACTGGATTCGCAAGAAGCTCGATTAACCCGCCGAACGGCCGATGCGGATCTGCTTGCGCGCACTGCGTGTCAGGCGGATCAACAGCATCAGCGCGGCGCAGGTCAAGCCGGCAATCAACCCCTCCCACAGACCGCTCGGGCCCCGGGCCGCTCCGAACCAATCGGTCAGGCCCAGGGCGTAGCCCACCGGCAAACCAATCCCCCAGTAAGCGAACAGGGTCAGGATCATGGTCACCCGAGTGTCCTGATAGCCGCGCAGTGCGCCAGCGGCGGTGACCTGAATGCCATCGGAAAACTGGAACAATGCCGAGTACACGATGAGCATCGAGGCTACCTGGATCACCATCGGGTCGTTGGTGTAGATCGAGGCGATGGGTTCACGCAGCAGGTACATCAGGCTTGCCGACAGGCAGGCGTAGGCCAGTGCCGCGCCCATGCCGACTCCGGCGCTGAAGCGTGCGTCGCGCGGTTGCTGACGGCCCAGAGACTGGCCGACCCGCACCGTTACGGCCATGGCCAGGGAGTAGGGGATCATGAACATCAGGGCGCTGACGTTGAGGGCAATCTGGTGTCCGGCCACTACCGTGGCACCCAGGCTGCCGATCAACAGGGCGATGACCGCGAAGATGCTCGACTCGGCGAACACCGCGATGCCGATGGGCAGGCCGACACTCACCAGGCATTTGATCACCGCCCATTGTGGCCAGTCGAACCGGCTGAACAGCTGGATCTTGCGATAGGCCGGTGCCCAGTGAACCCAGCCGGCCATGCCCAGCATCATGGCCCACATCACGATCGCCGTGGCCCAGCCACAGCCGACGCCGCCCATGGCCGGCACACCGAAGTGGCCATAAATGAAGATGTAGTTGATGGGGATGTTGAGGGCCAGGCCACAAAGCCCGATGACCATGCTCGGCACTGTGCGGCCCAGGCCGTCGCTCAAGCAGCGCAGCACGTAGTACAGCGCTACAGCCGGCAGGCCGCTGGCGATGCCATGCAGATAACCCATGCAGGGCTTGATCAGTTCCGGATCAACCTTCATCAGGTGCAGTATCGGTTCGGCGCTGATCAATATCAGCGTGGCCGAGAGGCCCGTCACTACCGCCAGCCACAGGGCCTGGCGCACCACTGGACTGATCTCGTGCAGCTTGCCGGCACCAAAGCGCTGGGCCACTTTGGGTGTGGTGGCCAGCAGGGTGCCGGTCATCAGCAGGAACACTGGAATCCAGATTGAGTTGCCCAGGGCTACGGCCGCGAGATCCCGCGGACTGACCCGACCGGCCATGACGGCATCGACAAAGCCCATGGCGGTGGTGGCCACCTGGGCAATCATGATGGGCAGGGCCAGTCGCAGCAGGTCGTGCAGTTCGCGGCCAACCCGTGCAGGGCGGCTGGTGGCTGGGGTGATGGGTGTGTCGGTCACGGAATTCACGGGGCGTAGCGTCCATAGGCGTGTTGCGCGGGACGCGACAGTCTACGCGTTGACACTCTGGTCAGGAAAAAATCCAGTGTTGTGGATTTGTAATGGCCGGCCGCGGGGAAATGAGCGCTCGACCTCAAGCCGCGCTGGCTCGGCCTGTCATCTGCGCCTACACTGCGGCTCCGCACGAGGAGCCAGCCATGTTGATTGTTGCCGACGAAAATATTCCCCTGATCGAAGAGTTCTTTGCCGGCTTCGGCGAGATCCGGCGTTTCCCCGGGCGTGCCATTGATCGGGCGACCGTGGAGCAGGCGGATGTGTTGCTGGTGCGCTCGGTGACTCAAGTCGATCGCCAATTGCTGGAAGGCAGTCCGGTGCGGTTTGTCGGCACCTGCACCATCGGCACCGATCATCTGGACCTGGATTACTTCCAGCAGGCGAGTATCAGTTGGTCCAGTGCGCCGGGCTGCAATGCCCGTGGCGTGGTGGATTATGTACTGGGCAGCCTGTTGACCCTGGCCGAGATCGAAGGGGCGGACCTGGCTCAACGCTGTTACGGCGTGGTGGGGGCTGGTGAAGTCGGCGGACGCCTGATCAAGGTCCTGCGCGGTCTGGGTTGGCAAGTCCTGGTCTGTGACCCGCAGCGACAGGCAGCGGAAGGCGGCGACTACGTCAGCCTGGAGCAATTGATCGAGCGTTGCGACGTCATCAGCCTGCACACGCCACTGGCTCGGCATGGCGAGCATGCCACCTGGCACCTGCTGGATCGCCAGCGCTTGAACCAGCTCAAGCAAGGTACCTGGCTGATCAATGCAGCCCGTGGCCCGGTGGTGGATAACCAGGCACTGCGTGAAGTGTTGCTGCAGCGTGAGGATTTGCAGGCGGTGCTGGATGTCTGGGAAGAGGAGCCGACAGTGGATCGCGAGCTGGCGGACCTGTGCGTGCTGGCCACGCCCCATATCGCCGGCTACAGCCTGGATGGCAAGCAGCGTGGCACGGCGCAGATCTACCAGGCCTACTGCCGCTTCCTTGGTCAGGCCGAACAGGTCAGCCTGGCCACATTGCTGCCGGCGCCCTGGGTGCCGCAAGTCAGCCTGAATGCCAATGCCGATCCGGCCTGGGCCTTGGCGATGATCTGCCGGGCGGTGTATGACCCGCGCCGTGATGATGCGGATTTTCGCCGTAGCCTGGCGGATGATGTCGCTCAGCAACGCAGCGCCTTCGACGGCCTGCGCAAGCATTATCCGGAGCGTCGCGAGATCGACGGGCTGCAGGTGCGGATTCAGGGTGATTCGCCAGCCCTGAGCCAGATCGTTCGGGCCCTGGGCGCCAGCGAAGTCTGAACCCGTTCAAGCAGTATTGCGCGGGCATAAAAAACCCGGCCGTCTGGCCGGGTCAAGAGGACATGAGGCTGAGTGTCAATCTTGCCGAGCAGGCTTGACCAGTCGCTTTTCCAGCTCGCGGCAGGCGTTCTGGATCATTTCTTCAGTAATAGGTACTTCGCGACCCTGGGCGTCGATGATGGCACACCCCAGAGACTGGTTCGGCTGGGTACGGATTACTTGAATCTTGTCATTGCTGCTGTGTTGCAAGGACATGGCCTGTCTCCTCATCAGGTTGTGTGCTTACTCTAGAATGGCCGGGTGACCAAGCTGTTACAGACCGCCGCAAGGGCTGGCCCGGCGACTTCACTCCAACAGAAATGCCCGGGGAGTGCCAGCCACGGATTAGACCGATAATCTCTAGGCGCTAGTGTCAGCGGTCATAATCAACCTGACTCATTGTGATTTAGCAAAGTTCCTGCGAATTCCTCTCGTTGCCGCCGCTGCAACGGGTCAGTCGCCGGTGCGTCAATGGATGAACTGCATGCTCTCTTCTCGTCACCGCCGGGCGTTGCATCTGGCCAGCCGTTTTATCGCTCCCTACCGTTGGCAGGCGCTCGGCGCCCTGTTGGCATTGATTGTTACTGCGGGCATCACCTTGTCCATGGGGCAGGGGATTCGCCTGTTGGTGGACCAGGGGTTCATGACCCAGTCCCCGCATTTGCTGAACCAGTCCATTGGCCTGTTCCTGCTGTTGGTCCTGGCCCTGGCGATAGGCACGTTCGTGCGTTTCTATCTGGTGTCCTGGATCGGCGAGCGCTGCGTGGCGGACATCCGGCGTCAGGTGTTCAATCACCTGATCTACCTGCATCCCGGCTTCTACGAGAACAATCGCAGTTCGGAGATCCAGTCGCGGCTCACGGCGGACACCACCTTGCTGCAGTCGGTGATCGGTTCTTCGCTGTCGTTGTTCCTGCGGAATGCCCTGATGGTGTTGGGAGGGATCGTCCTGCTGTTCGTCACCAACCCCAAGCTCACCAGCATCGTGGTGGTGGCCTTGCCGCTGGTGCTGGTGCCGATCCTGATTTTCGGCCGCCGGGTGCGCAGCCTGTCGCGCTTGAGTCAGGACCGGATCGCCGATGTCGGCAGCTATGTGTCCGAGACGCTGGGGCAGATCAAGACGGTCCAGGCCTACAACCACCAGGCCCAGGACGAGCAGCGCTTTGCCGTGACGGTGGAGCAGGCCTTCGATACCGCGCGCAAGCGTATTGTCCAGCGCGCCTGGCTGATCACTCTGGTGATCGTCCTGGTCTTGGGCGCGGTGGGGGTGATGCTCTGGGTAGGAGGCATGGATGTGATCGCCGGGCGTATTTCCGGCGGTGAGCTGGCGGCTTTCGTGTTCTACAGCCTGATTGTCGGTAGCGCCTTTGGCACCTTGAGTGAGGTCATTGGCGAACTGCAGCGCGCTGCCGGAGCTGCGGAGCGGATCGCCGAACTGCTGCGGGCGGAGAACATTATCCAGGCGCCCAGTAGCGGTCTGGTGAGCTTGCCGGCACGTGTGCAGGGCGATCTGGAGTTGGACGGCCTGAGCTTTTCCTATCCGTCAAGGCCGGACCGCTACGCCGTCGATGGCCTTAGCCTGAAGGTTCAGGCCGGAGAAACCCTGGCGTTGGTCGGGCCGTCGGGGGCAGGCAAATCCACCCTCTACGATCTGCTGCTGCGTTTCTACGACCCGCAGCAGGGGCGGATATTGCTGGATGGGGTGCCCCTGACCCAGCTCGATCCGCTGGATCTGCGGCGCTGTTTTGCCCTGGTGTCGCAAAGCCCGGCGCTGTTCTACGGCAGCATCGAAGAGAACATCCGCTATGGCAATCCTGGTGCCACCCTGGCCCAGGTCCAGGAGGCGGCGAAGATCGCCTATGCCCACGAGTTCATCGAGCAGATGCCAGAGGGTTATCAGACTCACCTGGGGGATGGCGGGCTGGGACTTTCTGGCGGACAGCGGCAACGCCTGGCAATTGCTCGAGCGCTGTTAGTGGATGCGTCGATCCTGTTGCTGGATGAGGCCACCAGCGCCCTGGATGCGCAGAGTGAGCATCTGATTCAGCAAGCCTTGCCCAGTCTGATGAAGAACCGCACCACCCTGGTGATCGCCCATCGCCTGGCCACGGTGAAGAATGCCGACCGGATTGCGGTCATGGATCAGGGCAGGCTGGTGGCGGTAGGTACTCATCAGCAACTGATCGCCAACAGTCCGCTCTATGCGCGATTGGCGGCCCTGCAATTCAACGACGGCCCTCAGGCATCTGCGTAGGAGCCGGCTTGCCGGCGAAAGCGGCCATCAAGCTGGTGCTGAGTCCGAAGGCCTCTTTGCCGGCATGCCAGCTCCCGCAATGGGTGGCCGCCCAATAAAAAGCCCGCGTCGCTGCGGGCTTGTAGAAGGCTGGCCTCACTGATCGTCGAAGTAGCGCTCATGCCAGTCCACCAGCGGCTGCGGTGAGTTGAGCTTCTGGCCGTAGATCACCGAGTAGGACAGCACGTTCTGCACATACTGGCGGGTTTCGTCGAAGGGAATGCTTTCCACCCACACGTCGAAACTCAGGTGGTCGGCGCCCTTGAGCCATTGCCGCACCCGTCCAGGACCCGCGTTATAGGCAGCAGATGCCAATACCCGGTTGCCGTTGAACTGGCTGTGGACCTGGCTCAGGTACGCCGCGCCCAATTGGATGTTCTTGTCCGGGTCCAGCACTTGCTGGGGAGAGGCCAGGGGAATGCTGAACTTGCGCGCGGTTTCCTTGGCGGTACCAGGCATCAGTTGCATCAGGCCGCTGGCGCCCACGTGGGAACGGGCATCGTCCATGAAGGCGCTTTCCTGGCGGGTGATGGCGAACACCCAGCTGGAATGCAGGCCGCGGACCTTGGCTTCGCGCACCAGGGTGTCGCGGTGAGCCATGGGGAAGCGGATGTCCAGGTCATCCCAGTACTGGGCCTGGCTGATGGTGCGAATGGCCGGGAAGTACCATTTCAGGTCGTAGGCCAGCCTGGCCTGGGCCACCATTTCGTCACGGTTGAAGTGCCGGCTGACGTGGTACCACTCACGGCGCCCATCGACGATCTGACCCCGGGCATGGAATTCCAGGGCGCGACGCACGCCCGGAGTGTTGCGCACTTTGTTGATGACTGCCTGGCTCAGCATCAGCGGCTGGTTGTTCAACTGATAAGGGGCCTTGGCGTGATCCGCGGCGAGGAATCCGTAGAAGTCACGCTCCCGGGCCAGGCCTTTGAACAGCGCCAGGGCCTGGGGGTTCTTCGGTTGGGCCAGCTCCAGGCTGCGCGCCTGCCAGTAGCGCCAGCGGTTGGTGCTGGCCAGGTCCTGAGGCAGCTTGCGGGTCAACTGGTAGGCATCTTCCCAGCGCGCCAGACGCAGTAGCAGGCGCAGGCGCCATTCGGAGACGGTGTTGTCCCGCAGCTCTGGGTCGTACTTGGTCATGACGTCCAGGGCGCGGCTGTCGAAGCGCCGGGCCAGGGTCAGGCCGATTTCGCGGGCAATGGCCACTTTTTCGTCACGTGAGAAGTGCATGCTGCTGGCATAGCCGTCCAGCAGGGCCATGGCCTTGTCCGGGTCCTGGCGAGCCAGTCGGCGCAAGCCGAGGCCGACCACGTCGGACATCGCCTCATCGGCGGGCTGGAAGCGCGAAGGCTGGCTCAGCAGCTCCGGCTTTTGTGCCACGTCCACCAGCAGACGGCCCTGGGGCGCGAGGGTGGTCATGCTCTTGACCAGGCTGTTGGCCAGGGGGTAGTTGCGGGCTTCGGCCGCCAGCTTGGCCCGCTGCCAGCGCTTCTGTTCGGTCAGTTGGCCTTCAGCGGCCCATTGGGCGAACAGCGCGTCACAGGCGGCCGGTTGGGATTTGCCGGTCAGCCAGAGCTTTTCGGTAGCGGCGTAGCCTTCGGCCTTGAGATTGTGTCCCAACTGGTACTGGCCGTTGAGGCAGTCCAGCTCGGTGAAATTGAGTTTCGGGTCGTAGTACTTGGTGAAGGTCGCCCAATCGCCGCGTTCCGCCAGCCAGCGCAACCAGCGCAGTTTCATCCAGTTGGCCTGGGGCAGATCGCCATGTTCGGCGAGGAATTTCTCGATCTCGGCGTTGCTGGCGCTCTTCAGGCGGGCCGTAAGTTCGTCATAGGCCAGGTACGGTTCCAGTGGGTAGTCGCGCAGGGCATCGGCATAACGGAAATAAGGGCCTGAATCGCCCTTGGCCAGAGCGCGTTTGGCCTCGTCGTAATACCGGCGTTGTTGGGTCAGGTCCGCCGCCTGGGCGGATTGGACGGCAGTGGCGGAAAGAAGCAGACAGGATAAAAGGCTGAAAAGGCGACTGCGCATGAGACATCCGGGCAGAGAAATCATGACAAGTGCCGACAAGGCCAACACTGATTGTTCACTAGCTTAGCCTTTTGCCAGCAACCGGTGAAAGCTTTGCCGAGCCCTTGGCATCAGTTGGCAACAAAAGTGCCTTCGGGGTTGCCGGTGGCGAAATAGCGGGCCTTCTGAGGGCGCAAGTCAGGTAGAATGCGCGCCCGGTTTTTGGAGAAGAACATGACCCTGCTCAAATTCAGCGATGTGTCCCTTGCTTTCGGCGCCATGCCGTTGTTGGACAAGGTGTCCTGGCAGATCGCCCGTGGTGAGCGGGTGTGCATCATCGGCCGTAACGGTACTGGCAAATCCAGCATGATGAAGCTGGTCAAGGGCGATCAGAAGCCCGACGACGGCTCCGTATGGCGCGCACCCGGTCTGAAGATCGGCGAATTGCCTCAGGAACTGCCTGTGGCCGACGAGCGGACCGTGTTCGACGTGGTTGCCCAGGGCCTGGACGGTGTCGGCGAGCTGCTGGCCCAGTACCACCACCTGAGCCAGAACATTGTCACCGACGCCGATCTGGAAAAACTGATGCACGTCCAGCACGACCTCGAAGCCCGTGACGGCTGGCGCCTGCAGCAACTGGTGGACAGCACTCTGAGCCGCCTGCAACTGCCAGCCGACAAGACCCTCGCCGAGTTGTCCGGTGGCTGGCGGCGTCGCGTGCTGTTGGCGCAGGCCCTGGTATCCGAGCCGGATCTGCTGCTCCTCGACGAGCCGACCAACCACCTGGACATCGGCGCCATTGCCTGGCTGGAAGAGGCGCTGAAGGATTTCCAGGGCGCGGTCCTCTTTATTACCCACGACCGTTCCTTCCTGCAGAGCCTGGCCACCCGCATCCTCGAACTGGATCGTGGCGGCCTGATCGATTGGAACGGCGACTACGCCAGTTTCCTGGTGCACAAGGAAGCCATGCTGGCGGCGGAAGAAACCGCCAACGCGCTGTTCGACAAGCGCCTGGCCCAGGAAGAAGTGTGGATTCGCCAGGGCATCAAGGCCCGGCGTACCCGTAACGAAGGCCGCGTGCGTGCGCTCAAGGCGCTGCGCGTGGAGCGCAGTGAGCGTCGCGAGCGTACCGGCAAGGCCAACATTCAGCTGGAAACCGCCGACAAGTCTGGCAAGCAGGTAATGGTGCTGGAGAATGTCAGCTTCGCTCACCCGGACGGCCCGTTCCTGGTCAAGGACTTCTCCATGGTCCTGCAGCGCGGCGATCGCATTGGCCTTCTGGGCGCCAACGGCACCGGCAAGACCACCTTGCTCAAGCTGATGCTCGGCGGTCTGGTGCCGAGCAGCGGCAAGGTGGAAGAGGGCACGCGGATCGACGTGGCCTACTTCGACCAGTTGCGCCACCAGTTGGACCTGGAAAAGACCGTGATCGACAACGTTGCCGAAGGTCGCGACTTCATCGAGATCGATGGCCAGAGCCGTCACGTGCTGAGCTACCTCGGTGATTTCCTGTTCAGTCCGCAACGTGCCCGTACGCCAGTCAAGGCCCTGTCCGGCGGTGAGCGTGCCCGTCTGTTGCTGGCCAAGTTGTTCAGCAAACCGGCCAACCTGCTGGTGCTCGACGAGCCGACCAACGACCTCGATGTGGAAACCCTCGAGCTGCTGGAAGAAGTGTTGCTGACCTTCCAGGGCACCGTGCTGATGGTCAGCCACGACCGGGCCTTCCTCGACAACGTGGTGACCAGCACCCTGGTCTTTGAAGGCGAAGGCAAGGTTCGCGAGTACGTTGGCGGTTATCAGGACTGGTTGCGCCAGGGTGGCTCGCCGCGGCTGCTGGGGGTTACCGAGAACAAGTCCGGCAAGGCCGAACTGAATTCCGCCGTGGTTGCGCCGGTGCAAGCCGCAGCGCCAGCCCCCGTGCAAGAGGCTCCGGCGAAGAAGAAGCTCAGCTACAAATTGCAGCGTGAGCTTGAGGCGCTGCCGGGGCAGATCGATGCCATGGAACAACAGATTGCCGGGGTCGAGGCGGAGATGGCTGATGCCGGTTTCTATCAGCGCCCTGCGGCTGAAACCGCTGCGGTCATTGCCCGGCTGGAGCAGTTGAATGCCGAGCTGGAGCAGATGGTCGAGCGCTGGGCCGAGCTGGATGCCTGAGTGACCGGTGTTTGATAAAAAAGCCCGACTTTAGCGTCGGGCTTTTTTTCGGAGCAGTGACCGGTCTGGTAACTGTCGGGTGAGGGCTTAGCGTTTGGCCAGGTGCACAGCCAACACGTCACACGGTGCGCCGTGCAGGACGTCATTGGCGGTGGAGCCCAGCAGCAGGGCCAGGCCATGACGGCCGTGGCTGCCCACCACAATCAGATCGCATTCCTGTTCCTTGGCCAGGTGATGTATTTCCTGGCGCGGTTGTCCATAGGTCAGGTGACTGTATTCCTTGGTCAGCTCCGGGTACTTGTGGATCAGCCGGTCCAGGCGTTCCCTGGCCTGATCGAACTGTTGCTGCTGCAGCTGCGAAAGATCCATGGGCACGTCACCGCCGAAGGCCATGGCCATGGGTTCGACGATGTGCACCAGGGACAGCTTGGCTCCATTGCTCACCGACAGCTCGCGAGCACGGTGGATAACAGGATCGCACTCTTCGGTTAAATCTACGGCGACCAGAATATGGTGGTAGGACATGAGGCGCTCCTCCTGAGGATTGCAATAGCTTCAAGTATGGCTGGTTTCAAGCGGGTTGGTTCCACCCAGGCCCCGCTCATCTAAAAATCGAGAGTACTGATATGACGGTCTGGATAGTGGTGTCAATCCTTGCGGTGGTTCTGAGCCCGTTGGCGTGGCTGCGGCCCTCGCGCCGCCAGAGCGGCTTGATCGCCCTACGCCTGGAGGCGCGGCGCATGGGGTTGGCCATGCAACTGGCGCCCCAGGAATGGCCGCACTGGTTGGGGCAGGAGCCGCCCAATCCTTGCCCGCAATACCACCGGCCGAGGCGCAGCGCACAATCGGCTTGCTGGAGTTACTGGCAGATAGCCCCTGGTAGCTGGGTCAACCAGTGGCGTGAACCCTGTGTCGATGAGTCGCTGCTCCAGCATCTGCAGAGCTTGCCGCCAGGGGTCTTCAAGGTTGAAGCGGACAAGCAACTGATCGCCCTGTACTGGAGCGAGCGCGGCGAGGCCAGTGTCTTGCAGGATATCGCCTCGGTGCTCAAGGCCTTGGCCTGAAGTCATGGGGGGGGAGGGCGCCCGCGGCAATCGTGGGCGTTTGGCAATAAAAAGCCCGACTCAGCATCGGGCGGGATGGCCAGGCAGGCCGGTAATCTCGTTTGAGCCACCCTGGGGTGGCTTCTTGCTGTCTGGGCTGTGCCCCTATTTGATAAAACTTTCTGACCTTTTCTTCAGATATATCTCCAGCTTAGTCGCTATCGTTCCCTGTGGGCTGACGATTTAGGGCGATTTTTCTAAATATTGATCCTATGAATGGCGATGAATGCAGGGGTGTGTTGATCATCTGGGGAGCAGTGAAGTGACCGCAAAGTCGCGTTTCAAACAGCGTTTTGTACGATTGACAATTGCCGGATTTTCCCTGAATGTGGCGTACCCAAATCAAACGGGCGTATGAAATGAGCGTTTGTATCTCAGGCGGCTCTATACAGAATCCCGACTATCGCGTTGGCGGGTGTGCCTGGCGGATTGGCGTTAGCATCGACGGTGACGTTAGTGCCAAGCCAGAAGTCAGCGTCCGACGTGTACTGTTCAGCTTCCATATCGTGGAGATCAGTTGATGATTTACGAAGGTAAAGCCATCACGGTTAAGGCTCTTGAAAGTGGCATCGTCGAATTGAATTTCGACCTCAAGGGTGAGTCCGTCAACAAGTTCAACCGTCTAACCCTGAATGAATTGCGTCAGGCTGTTGACACCATCAAGGCAGATGCTTCGATCAAGGGCGTGATCGTCAGCAGTGGCAAGGACGTATTCATCGTCGGCGCCGACATCACCGAGTTTGTCGATAACTTCAAGCTGCCGGATGCCGAGCTGGTGGCAGGTAACCTCGAAGCCAACAAGATCTTCAGCGATTTCGAAGACCTCAACGTGCCGACCGTTGCCGCGATCAATGGCATCGCCCTGGGCGGCGGCCTGGAAATGTGCCTGGCGGCGGACTACCGCGTCATGGCGGCCAGCGCCAAGATCGGCCTGCCGGAAGTCAAGCTGGGCATCTACCCGGGCTTCGGCGGTACCGTGCGTCTGCCGCGCATCATCGGTGCCGACAACGCCATCGAGTGGATTGCCGCCGGCAAGGAAAACCGTGCTGAAGACGCGCTGAAAGTCGGTGCCGTCGATGCTGTGGTTGCTCCCGATAAACTCAAGGACGCCGCTCTGGCCCTGGTTAAGCGCGCTATTTCCGGCGAGTTCGACTACAAGGCCAAGCGTCAGCCGAAGCTGGAAAAACTCAAGCTCAACGCCATCGAGCAGATGATGGCTTTCGAAACCGCCAAAGGTTTCGTCGCCGGTCAGGCAGGCCCGAACTACCCGGCGCCTGTTGAAGCGATCAAGACCATCCAGAAGGCCGCCAACTTCGGCCGCGACAAGGCTCTGGAAGTGGAAGCCGCCGGCTTCGTCAAACTGGCCAAGACCTCTGCCGCACAAAGCCTGATCGGTCTGTTCCTGAATGATCAGGAACTGAAGAAAAAGGCCAAGGCCTACGATGAGATCGCCAAGGACGTGAAGCAGGCCGCAGTACTCGGCGCCGGCATCATGGGCGGTGGCATTGCCTACCAGTCGGCCTCTAAAGGCACGCCGATCCTGATGAAGGACATCAACGAACACGGTATCGAGCAGGGTTTGGCGGAAGCTGCGAAACTGCTGGTCGGTCGCGTTGATAAAGGCCGCATGACTGCCGCGAAAATGGCTGAAGTGCTCAACGGCATTCGTCCAACCCTGTCTTACGGGGACTTCGGTCACGTCGACCTGGTGGTCGAGGCGGTGGTCGAGAACCCTAAGGTCAAGCAAGCGGTATTGGCTGAAGTCGAAGGTCAGGTCAAAGAAGACACCATTCTGGCGTCCAACACTTCGACCATCTCCATCAGCCTGTTGGCCAAGGCCCTCAAGCGTCCGGAAAACTTCGTCGGCATGCACTTCTTCAACCCGGTGCACATGATGCCTCTGGTGGAAGTGATCCGCGGCGAGAAGTCCAGCGAGCTGGCCGTTGCCACCACCGTTGCCTACGCCAAGAAAATGGGCAAGAACCCGATCGTGGTCAACGACTGCCCGGGCTTTTTGGTCAACCGCGTTCTGTTCCCGTACTTCGGCGGTTTCGCCAAGCTGGTCAGCGCCGGTGTGGATTTTGTGCGCATTGACAAGATCATGGAAAAATTCGGCTGGCCAATGGGCCCGGCGTACCTGATGGACGTGGTCGGCATCGACACCGGTCACCACGGTCGTGACGTGATGGCTGAAGGCTTCCCGGATCGCATGAAGGACGATCGTCGTTCGGCCGTGGACGTACTCTACGAAGCCAAGCGCCTGGGCCAGAAGAACGGCAAGGGTTTCTATGCCTACGAAACCGACAAGAAGGGCAAGCAGAAGAAGGTCGCTGATCCGTCGGTGCTGGAAGTGCTCAAGCCAATCGTCTACGAGCAGCGTGAAGTCACTGACGAAGACATCATTAACTGGATGATGATCCCGCTGTGCCTGGAAACCGTTCGTTGCCTGGAAGACGGCATCGTCGAAACTGCTGCCGAAGCTGACATGGGCCTGGTCTACGGTATTGGTTTCCCTCCATTCCGTGGTGGTGCGCTGCGCTACATCGATTCCATCGGTGTTGCCCAGTTCGTTGCCCTGGCCGACCAGTACGCCGATCTGGGCGCGCTGTACCACCCGACCGCGAAGCTGCGTGAAATGGCCAAGAACGGCCAGAGCTTCTTCGGTTAAGCGCCCACACTAGAGCGAGAGTGAACATATGAGCTTGAATCCTAGAGACGTCGTGATTGTCGACTTCGGTCGTACTCCGATGGGCCGCTCCAAGGGCGGCATGCACCGCAACACCCGCGCCGAAGACATGTCGGCGCACCTGATCAGCAAACTGCTGGAACGCAACACCAAGGTCGACCCGGCGGAAGTCGAGGACGTGATCTGGGGCTGCGTCAACCAGACCCTGGAACAGGGCTGGAACATCGCGCGCATGGCGTCGCTGATGACCCAGATCCCTCACACCTCGGCCGGCCAGACCGTCAGCCGCCTGTGCGGCTCTTCCATGAGCGCACTGCATACCGCTGCGCAAGCGATCATGACCGGTAACGGTGATGTGTTCGTGGTGGGCGGCGTCGAGCACATGGGTCACGTGAGCATGATGCACGGTGTCGATCCGAACCCGCACATGTCCCTGTACGCGGCGAAAGCCTCGGGCATGATGGGCCTGACCGCCGAGATGCTGGGCAAGATGCATGGCATCACCCGTGAGCAGCAGGATGCCTTTGGCGTGCGCTCCCACCAGCTCGCCCACAAGGCGACCGTGGAAGGCAAGTTCAAGGACGAAATCATCCCGATGCAGGGCTATGACGAGAACGGTTTCCTGAAACTGTTCGACTACGATGAAACCATTCGTCCCGAAACCACCCTGGAAAGCCTGGCGGCCTTGAAGCCGGCGTTCAACCCCAAGGGTGGCACCGTGACTGCCGGTACTTCGTCGCAGATCACCGACGGCGCTTCGTGCATGATCGTGATGTCGGCCCAGCGTGCCCAGGATCTGGGCATCCAGCCGTTGGCAGTGATCCGTTCCATGGCGGTGGCGGGTGTGGACCCGGCGATCATGGGCTATGGTCCAGTACCGGCCACGCAGAAAGCCTTGAAGCGCGCAGGCCTGAGCATCAACGACATCGACTTCTTCGAGCTCAACGAAGCTTTTGCTGCACAGGCTCTGCCAGTGCTGAAAGATCTGAAAGTGCTCGACAAGATGAATGAGAAGGTTAACCTGCACGGCGGCGCGATCGCCTTGGGTCACCCGTTCGGTTGCTCCGGTGCACGTATCTCCGGGACCCTGCTCAACGTCATGAAGCAGAATGGCGGCACCTTCGGTGTGTCCACCATGTGCATCGGCCTTGGCCAGGGCATCTCGACCGTCTTCGAACGCGTTTAAGCGTTGGGTTGATGGAAGCCGGGGCCCTGTGCCCCGGTTTTTGTTTTTCTGAAGATTTATTTGTTTTTATTTTGAAAAAAAATTGCACGAGGGCCAGAGCATGCAGTTACAACCCGGGCTCTATCAGCATTACAAGGGGCCGCAGTACCGCGTTTTCAGCGTGGCGCGGCACTCGGAAACGGAAGAAGAAGTAGTGTTTTACCAAGCCCTGTATGGGGATTACGGTTTTTGGGTGCGACCCTTGAGCATGTTCCTGGAGTCGGTCGAAGTTGACGGCGAGCAGGTCCCACGCTTTGCTTTGGTGCAGGCCGAACCCAGTCTTTTTTCACCGACGTAAGTGCAGGTCGCGCAGTACCCTGCGCTTGACCTCACCTTGTTGCCACTATATATAGCGGGGCCGCGTCAGGCGCCAACCGCCTTTCACTTCTCGAATTCAGGAATTTTCTGATCCATGGGCAAATCGCTGGTCATTGTGGAATCCCCGGCTAAGGCCAAGACCATCAACAAGTACTTGGGCAACCAATACGTGGTGAAGTCGAGTATCGGCCATATCCGAGACCTGCCCACCAGCGGTTCGGCGAGCGCCGCCAAAGAGCCAGCCGCCAAGCGTGGCAAGGCCGCTGCGGGCGAAGCCCCGGCCTTGTCGCCGAAGGAAAAAGCGCGCAAGCAGCTGGTTTCACGCATGGGCGTCGACCCCGAGCACGGCTGGAAGGCCAAGTACGAAATCCTTCCCGGCAAGGAAAAGGTCATTGAAGAGCTGCGCCGCCTTGCCAAGGATGCCGACACCATCTATCTCGCAACGGACTTGGACCGCGAAGGGGAAGCCATCGCCTGGCACCTGCGGGAAGCCATCGGCGGTGACGACAGCCGCTACAAGCGCGTGGTGTTCAACGAAATCACCAAGAAGGCGATCCAGGAAGCCTTCTCCCAGCCCGGCGAGCTGGACATTCATCGGGTCAACGCTCAGCAGGCCCGTCGCTTTCTTGATCGCGTGGTGGGCTACATGGTTTCGCCGCTGCTGTGGGCGAAGATTGCCCGTGGCCTGTCCGCCGGTCGTGTGCAGTCTGTAGCCGTGAAGCTGGTGGTGGAGCGCGAGCGCGAAATTCGTGCCTTTATCCCGGAAGAATACTGGGAAGTTCACGCTGATCTGGGCACCGCCAAGGGCTCGAATGTGCGTTTTGAAGTGGCCCGTGAAAACGGCGAGGCCTTCAAACCGCTCAATGAAACACAGGCCATGGCTGCCCTGGAGAAGCTCAAGGCTTCGGCCTACAGCGTCGCCAAGCGCGAAGACAAACCCACCAGCAGCAAGCCGTCGGCGCCATTTATTACCTCCACCCTGCAGCAGGCCGCGAGCAACCGCCTGGGCTTCGGGGTGAAGAAGACCATGATGATGGCCCAGCGTCTGTATGAAGCTGGCTACATCACCTATATGCGTACCGATTCCACCAACCTCTCGGCTGATGCCGTGGCGATGGCGCGGACCTATATCGAAGACGAGTTCGGCAACAAGTACCTGCCGGCCTCGCCCAACGTCTACAGCAGCAAGGAAGGGGCCCAAGAGGCGCACGAAGCGATTCGTCCGTCCGACGTGAACACCCATCCAAGCAAACTGTCGGGCATGGAACGTGACGCTGAGCGGCTCTACGAGCTGATCTGGCGCCAGTTCGTTGCTTGCCAGATGCTGCCGGCGCAATACCTGTCCACTACCGTCAGCGTGGCCGCTGGCGACTTCGAGCTGCGCGCCAAGGGCCGTATCCTCAAGTTCGACGGCTACACCCGGGTCATGCCGCAGATCAGCAAGCCAGGTGATGACGATGTGCTGCCGGACATGGCGCAGGGCGAAGTGCTGAAGTTGATCAAGCTCGATCCAAGCCAGCACTTCACCAAGCCGCCGGCGCGCTATTCCGAAGCCAGCCTGGTGAAGGAAATGGAAAAACGCGGCATCGGTCGTCCTTCGACCTATGCGGCGATCATTTCGACCATTCAGGATCGCGGCTACGTAACCCTGCACAACCGTCGGTTCTATTCGGAAAAGATGGGTGACATCGTCACCGAGCGTCTCTCCGAAAGCTTCTCCAACCTCATGGACTACGGCTTCACCGCCGGCATGGAAGAGAACCTCGATGACGTGGCCCAGGGCGAGCGCGACTGGAAGAACGTCCTTGACGAGTTCTACGGCGACTTCAAGAAGAAACTCGAAGTGGCCGAGGGCGCTGACACCGGCATGCGCGCTAATCAGCCGGTGATGACCGATATTCCGTGCCAGACCTGCGGTCGGCCGATGCAGATTCGTACCGCTTCCACCGGCGTGTTCCTGGGTTGCTCGGGCTACAGCCTGCCTCCGAAGGAGCGATGCAAGGCCACCGTCAACCTGGTGCCGGGCGATGAGATCGCTGCGGACGACGAGGGCGAATCTGAATCCCTGGTACTGCGCGGCAAGCACCGTTGCCCGATCTGCAGCACGGCGATGGACGCTTACCTGCTGGATGAAAAGCGCAAGCTGCACATCTGCGGTAACAACCCGGATTGCGCCGGTTACGAGATCGAAGAGGGCAGCTACCGGATCAAGGGCTATGAAGGCCCGAGCCTGGAATGCGACAAGTGCGGGAGCGAGATGCAGCTCAAGACAGGCCGTTTCGGCAAGTTCTTCGGTTGCACCAATCCGACCTGCAAGAACACTCGCAAGCTGCTGAAAAGCGGCGACGCGGCGCCACCGAAGATGGACCCGGTGAAGATGCCTGAGCTCAAGTGCGAGAAGGTCAACGACACTTACATACTGCGCGATGGTGCTTCGGGTCTGTTCCTGGCCGCCAGTCAGTTCCCGAAAAACCGTGAAACCCGCGCGCCGCTGGTGCTGGAGCTGATCCCGCACAAGGACGAAATTGATCCGAAGTATCACTTCCTTTGCGAAGCGCCGAAAAAGGACCCGGACGGTCGTCCGGCGGTGGTGCGCTATAGCCGCAAGACCAAGGAGCAGTACGTACAGACCGAGGTTGATGGCAAGCCGACCGGCTGGCGTGCGTTCTACGACGGTGGTACCTGGAAGGTCGAAGACAAGCGCTAAGCACTGTTTGTTTCGAGGGGCTTGCTCCTCGATGTAGCGCTGTACAGGGCCGCATGATTCCGTTGGGAGTCATGCGGCCTTTCTTTTGCCTTGCGGTGCGCGGGAGTGATCCTTGAAACTGTGCCGTCCGCATTCGGTTCTCTTCTTGTAGTGGAGGCTGCCTACATGGCCCACGAGCTCTATACCCGTACCAATCAGAAAATCTACTTTGCCGGCCTGGCCCTCGAATCCCTGGCCCGGGCCGAAGAGGGGCGGGCGATGAATGCCCAGGCACAGGTTCAGGCCGGGCGCGAATCGGTGCTGTTCCACCTGTACGGTGCCTTGCTGGGGCTATGCCACGAAATTGCAGGGTTCTACCGGCTACCGCAGGCCAATACTGCGCGGGTCGAGCAGATCCTTAGCCGTGAAGTGCTGGATAGCATTGCGATTCCCGAGCTGGCGGAGCTGGTGGAATTGGCGCAGAGCCCGCAGACCTGGCTGGCGCAACTGCTATCCGCTTACAGCGAACTCTTTCAACCGCCGCGAGCACCACACAAGCCCAAGGGTGATGTGACCCAGCCGCTGATCGTGGCGGTCAATCTGGACGAGGAAGAGTCGGAGCAGGAACTGAGCCGGGAAGAGTTGGAAAGTTGGCGGCAGAATCTCAAGGCCCTGGCCATTCGTTTTCGAGATGGCTTGAACGAGTGTTGAGCCTGAGCGTCGCTTGATGCGCGACGCGTTTAATTGATCAAGGAAGATTTATGTTGTTCTTCTTGCGTGACCAAGCGCTAGTTCGCCTGCTGAGCGATTGCCAGATGCGAGTCATCAACGCTCAGTCCAAGGCGGATCTGCTGGAGGTGCTCGACCGGCTGGAGATATTCCCCGGTGGCCTGGAGTTCGATCATGTGCAGTCAATAACGCTCCTGGTGCTGGCGTTTGCCGCGCTAGCGGCTGGGTTGTTGATGGATGGCATGGGCGGAATGTTCTGGGTGTTTGTGGCTCTTTGTTTCTTCAGCTACCGGGTCAGCAAGGGCGTCTCTGGGGCGTTGACGGATCTGGCGGCGAGCATTACCCGCAAGTGCATGATGTTGGGCAACGACTTGAGCGAATTCGACAGCAGTGCCGACTGGCGCCTGAAGAGACTGGACAACGAGTTCACCGATTACCAGCGGGGCAGCGAGATTGAGCAGCGCCGTATCCTGGACTCGCTCCAGGGGGTGTATCGAGGAGAGCGGCATTCGCTGGCATTCGAGTATCACCATCTACGATATGTGATCTCCAGTCGCGAACGTGAGGCCAGCGGAGGCTTCAGGACGGTTTACACGAACTACCACCGCTACAGTCTGGTGGTGGATTTCCCTTGGGTGAGAGAGATTGCGGTTCGGTCCAGCCCCTTGGAAATACCGCTGTCTGGACAGCCCTTCAAGACCGACCGCGACGATTTCAATCAGACCTTTGTGCTGCGCGGCATTGACCCCGCCCGTTGCGAGCGCTTCGCCACGCTTGCGACGCTGGATCTGTTGATGGGGCTTTCGCGCCAGCTCCATGGGGTCAATCTGGAGTTCTCCAGCCAGGGACGGCTCTGCCTGAGCTTCAACAATGAAGACATCATGGCTTATGCCGATCCGGGGTTGCTGAGTGATCTGGCGGTCTTTCGTGAGCGGATCGAGGCTGGCATCGAGTTGCCGAAGTTGTATCCGTTGTTGGCGCAGATAGAGCGGTTGGCCCAGCAGCACGACGGTCATGTTGTTGCTGCTGTCGTTCCACAGACTTCTGAATCCGGCGAATTGAGCAAGGAAGAATGATGCAGTTTCTCAAGCATGATGCCGAGCTGGTCCGCTTGTTGGCCAACTGCGACGCGGAAGTTGCGCGCGCCAGGTCAAACGAGGATTTGCTGAAGGTTATCGACAAGCTCCGCACTTTCAAAGGTGGGTTGAAATTCGATCATGCCCAGCCCCTGGTGCTGTTGATGCTGGCTATTGCTGCGGCCGTGCCTGCCATGGCTGGTGTGATCCCGATGGTGTTTGTCGCGGCGTGCCTGGGTTTTGCCAGTCTGTACATCTGGATGAGCCGTAAGGCGGTCTTTGACGAGCTACCGAAGAAGATAGCCCGTAAATGTTCGTTCCTCAGTAATGGTCTGTGGGACCCGGGTGGATCAGCTGATGAGCGTTTCAGGCAATTGAGCGGTGAGTTTGATGACTATGACCGTGGCAATGACAGTCGTCGTATCGAGGCTTCGGCCAAGGGGGTCTATCAGGGAGCTCGGCACGAGCTGTCTTTTGTCTTTCACCACCTGCGTTATGTGAACTCTCATATCAAGAAAAAATCCGATGGCGAGTCCGAGCGGGTGTATGAGAGCTTCGATCGCTTCAGTCTGGTGGTGGAGTTCCCCTGGGTGAGGGGCGTGGCAGTGCGCAGCAATCTCCCGGATAAAAAAATTACCAGGCGCAAGGTCTTCGAGACTACCTTCGATGACTTCAACAGGACTTTCATGTTTTGTGGTGAGAGTGAGCTGGCTTGCGCAAGGTTCGCAACGCCCACCACCCTGGTTTTCTTGCTGGGTCTTTGTCGGCAGCTGAAGAATGTGAATCTGGAGTTTTCCAGTCAGGGGCGCTTGTGTCTGAGCTTCGATGATGCCGAAGTCATGGCCTATCAGGACCCGGGAACCCTTGAGGACCTTCCGGGCTTCTACGCAAAGATCAAGCAGGGGCTTAAATTGCCGAACCTTTTTCCGGTTCTGGCCCTCGTGCATGAGTTGGCGGAGTTGCAGGACAACAATTTCGAGCTTCCGCTGACAGTCACCGATGATATGGAGCAGTAGGGTATGGAATTGTTGTTATTGATTGCGATTGTCTTGGGTGTTCTTGCCTATGTGCATTACAACAAGATCGTCAGCGCTTATAACCGCGTGCAACGGGCCTGGTCAGATGTGCTCACCTACCAGAGGCAGAAGATCAAGGTGCTGGATGTGCTTGAGCCGCAAGTGGCCGGTTTTCAGGATTACGAAAGCCAGTTGCTGGAGAAAATAGTCGGGCTCCGTAGCGCTATCACCAGCTTGCCATCTGTGGCGGATGGCGATGCGTTGAAGTCGGTGGATCGGGAGACCAAGGCGTTGCTGGGAGGGTTGAACCTGGCGTTTGAAGCCTATCCCGAGCTCAAGTCTGCGGAGCTGATGAACAACCTGATGCGTGAGGTAGCCGAGCAGGAGGGCAATGTCAGCGGCGCCATTACCCTGTTCAATCTGAATGTGGAGCATTTCAATAACAGCATTCAGTTGTTTCCCGGCTCGCTGGTTAATCGGTTGACCCTGAAAAAGTCACTGGTCACGCCGTTTTCCGACAGCCAGGCGTCGGCGGGTTTTGAATACAAGCCGAATTTCTGAGGGGCTCTGCTGCGCCTCTTTGGCGGGTTCGGCTTAGGGGGCATCGGGTGGAGAAGGGAAGGTGGCGCGTCGAGCAGTGGCTGCTGCCATGCAAGATCCTGAGCGAGGTGGGGGTTATGACTGATATAATCCCCGCCTTTCGTGGAGACCAGACTTTTATGCCAACGTCCTTTCTAGAAATTGTCGAATTGCCAGACGGTCGTATTGAGCTGCGCAGAGCTGAGGACGAGGGTTCTCTGGTTACTTTGGATTTTTCCGAGGATGCCAAAGTCTTTTTGCAAGGTCAGCATGTGGAAGTGGCCAAGGCCATGTTGAGCGTCGGCGTGCAGATGGCCGGACGCTTGGTTGAAGGTGAAATCGACAAGGAAGACGGTCCGCGGGTTCTCCACTAAACCCGTTTATCGGTTTTCTTCCGGTTATTCGTCATATTTGTTTCGGCTTCTCAATCCTGGAGAAGCCTCGCGTCATTCAAGTGCATTTACTGTGACTTCCCGGTATTTATCCCAGGCGAATATTCAGGCTTTGCGCATCACCCGTGCGTGCGGCACTGATCAATTGTTGCCGAGCACTGCCGCTTAGCGGGTTCAGCCAACTGACCACGGTATGGCTGCGGCCCAGTCTTAAGGCTTCACAAGCGAGCTGCTGCGGGCTTTGATTACCCCGTGGATGCAGCAGCAGGATGCGCTCGCGATTCAGTCCAGCCTCCCGCAACCAGCTTTGGGTCAGGCTGGATGGAGGGGCGATCAGAGTCAGCCAGCGGGCGTCCTGATCCTGACTCAGCTCCCTGAGGATGGGGGCCAGAAGGTTCAGGCAGTTCCCGGTGGCGCCGCGCAGCGACAGTTCACTGAAGGCTTCTGGATCGTTGTTCCAGGGCGATTCGACCGCTTCCTTGAGTACGGGCGCCAGTGGCTGGGCCAGGAACGCTTCGAACAGTGGTAGTTGTGCTTGCTGTGGTGTCTGGGGGAACTGCATGGAGCCTCCTTTAGCGGCGAATGACGCCGACACTCAAGCCTTCGATCACCAGTTCCTGATCTTTCAGGTTGACTTCGATAGGGGCAAATTCCGGATTCTCGGCGATCAGCCAGACCTTGCTGCCTTCGCGCTTGAAGCGCTTGACCGTGACTTCATCGCCGATGCGCGCTACTACAATCTGGCCATTACGAGCTTCGCGGGTGGTATGCACCGCGAGCAAGTCGCCGTCGAAGATGCCGATGTCTTTCATGCTCATGCCTTGGACCCGAAGCAAGTAGTCGGCGCGAGGATTAAAGAAGGTCGGGTTAATGTTGCAGGACTCTTCGATGTGCTGTTGGGCGAGAATAGGGGCGCCGGCGGCGACACGACCAATGATGGGTAGCGAGTCGTCGGTTTTGGCTTCAAAACCGGGGATGCGAATGCCGCGAGAGGCTCCTGGAGTCATCTCGATAGCGCCTTTGCGGGCCAGAGCCTTGAGATGTTCTTCGGCGGCATTGGGTGACTTGAAGCCCAGCTCCTGGGCAATTTCGGCACGGGTGGGGGGATACCCATTGTCTTCGAGGCAGCGTTTGATAAAAGCCAGAATCTCAGCTTGGCGTGGCGTCAGTTTTAGCATGTCGATCGCTCTGTCTTTTTATACAGTGACTGGGATTATATACAGTGAGTGTCACTTGGCAATCCTCCTTTTTGTGGGGGCTACCGGGCGGTCGTCATCCTGATGCTGGAATCCGTTGCCGAAGGCTGGCTACAGAGGTCGGTAGGTATGATTAAATAGCGCGCCGTATGGCCTCTGCAGAGGCCGGCAGGCTTGACATTGCAGAGCCTGAAACGTATGTTTCAAACAAGTGTTTGTCAGGCGGAGTAGCCATGGCCCAGTCGGAAACCGTTGAACGCATTCTCGATGCTGCCGAGCAGTTGTTCGCGGAAAAAGGTTTTGCCGAAACCTCGTTGCGGCTGATCACCAGCAAGGCCGGGGTCAACCTGGCGGCAGTCAACTATCATTTCGGTTCCAAGAAGGCGTTGATCCAGGCAGTGTTCTCGCGCTTCCTTGGACCTTTCTGCATCAGTCTTGATCGCGAGCTGGAGCGGCGGCAGTCAAAACCGGACAGCAAGCCGAGTCTTGAGGAACTGTTGGAAATCCTCGTCGAACAGGCGCTGGTGGTGCAGCCTCGTAGTGGTAACGATCTGTCGATCTTCATGCGTCTGCTGGGACTGGCCTTTAGCCAGAGCCAGGGCCATTTGCGGCGTTATCTGGAAGACATGTACGGCAAGGTATTCCGCCGTTATATGTTGCTGGTTAACGAAGCGGCGCCGCGTATTCCCCCCATCGAGTTGTTTTGGCGTGTGCACTTCATGCTGGGTGCTGCGGCCTTCAGCATGTCTGGTATCAAGGCGCTGCGTGCCATTGCCGAGACCGATTTCGGGGTCAATACCTCCATCGAGCAGGTGATGCGGCTGATGGTGCCGTTCCTCGCCGCCGGCATGCGTGCCGAAACCGGGGTCACAGACGAAGCCATGGCTAGCGCTCAGCTCAAGCCGCGTAGCAAGTCGGCCCCGGCAGTCGCCAAGGCTTGACCTCACGGGTGGGCGCGACAGCTTACATCCGCTAAGCTAGCCGCCCATGCCGATTCCCGTTTTTACCCCTGTGCTTTCCTCTCGTCGATGTCGATCGGCTCGGCTGTGTCCCTCGCGGATACGGCCTTGTCTGCGTCGCCAGGAAGCCATCGCTGATGGCGCGCGTATTTGTGATTAAGGAAATTTTATGACCGTTGGCCTGCAAGGCTCCTTGATGGTGGACGTCGCCGGTACTTGGCTGACGGCTGAAGATCGCCAACTCCTGCGCCAGCCGCAAGTGGGTGGATTGATCATCTTTGCTCGCAATATCGAGCATCCGCGCCAGGTGCGTGAGCTCTGTGCGGCGATCCGCGCCATCCGTCCTGATCTGCTATTGGCGGTGGATCAGGAAGGTGGCCGGGTACAGCGGCTACGCCAGGGCTTTGTTCGTCTGCCGGCCATGCGCGCCCTCGCGGATAACCCGAATGCCGAATACCTGGCTGAACAGTGTGGCTGGATAATGGCCACCGAAGTGCTGGCTGTGGGCCTTGATCTGAGTTTTGCTCCGGTCCTGGACCTTGATCATCAGCGCAGTGCGGTAGTGGGCAGTCGGGCTTTCGAGGGGGGTGCGGAGCGCGCGGCGCTGTTGGCCGGTGCCTTTATCCGCGGCATGAACAGCGCCGGGATGGCGGCCACGGGCAAGCATTTCCCCGGGCATGGCTGGGCCGAGGCCGATTCCCATGTGGCGATTCCCAACGACGAGCGCAGCCTGGATGAGATTCGTGCCAAGGACCTGCTGCCATTTGCGCGCCTGAGCAAGCAACTGGCGGCAGTGATGCCGGCTCATGTGATCTACCCGCAAGTCGACCCCCAGCCGGCTGGTTTCTCTCGGCGCTGGTTGCAGGACATCCTGCGCGGCGAGCTGCAATTTGACGGGGTGATCTTCAGTGATGACTTGTCCATGGCCGGCGCTCACGTGGTGGGGGATGCCGCGAGCCGGATCGAAGCCGCTCTTGGTGCCGGTTGTGACATGGGCCTGGTGTGCAATGACCGTGCTGCGGCCGAGCTGGCATTGAGCGCGGCGCAGCGCCTGAAAGTGCAGCCGTCGCCGCGCATTGCACGGATGCGTGGTCAGGCGTTTGCCAATGTCGAGTACAAGCAGGACCCTCGCTGGCTCAAGGCCCTGGAGGCGTTGAGGGCTGCCCAGCTGATTGACTGAGGACGCCGGACTAATGGGCACCAGGAGCAACTCCCGGGTGCCCATATCGGGTCAGCGGCCGGCTTTGTTGTCTGGCAGCGGGGCGAACAGGGCTTCGATGTCTTCGCTCTGCAGTTTCCAGTCGCCGGCCTTGCGTCCGTCCAGTACGCCTGCCGCCAGGTCCGACTTCTCCTGTTGCAGGAGCTGGATCTTCTCCTCCACGGTGCCCCGGGCAATGAGCTTGTAGACGAACACCGGCTTTTCCTGGCCGATGCGGTAGGCGCGGTCGGTAGCCTGGCTCTCGGTCGCCGGGTTCCACCACGGATCGTAGTGGATCACGGTGTCGGCCTCGGTCAGATTCAGGCCCACGCCGCCCGCTTTGAGGCTGATCAAAAAGATCTGCAGCTTGCCGCTCTGGAAATCCCGCACCGGCGTGCGCCGATCCCGGGTCTGGCCGGTGAGCAGGGCGTAGGCGATTTTGCGTCGTTTGAGCTCGGCTTCGATCAGGCTCAGCATCGAGGTGAACTGCGAAAACAGCAGAATGCGCCGGCCTTCTTCGAACAACTCCTCAAGCATCTCCATCAGACTGTCGAGTTTGCCCGACGAGCTGCCCCGCGCCGGGGGCGAGTCGTTGACCAGGCGCAGGTCGCAGCACACCTGGCGCAGCTTGAGCAGCGCTTCGAGGATGATGATCTGGCTGCGCGCTACGCCCTTGCGGGTGATCTCGTCGCGGACTTTCTTGTCCATGGCCAGGCGCATGGTTTCGTAGACATCACGTTGCGCCTCGTTGAGCTCGACCCAATGGATGATCTCGGTCTTGGGCGGCAGCTCGGTGGCCACCTGCTCCTTGGTGCGGCGCAGCAGGAAGGGTTTGATCCGGCCGTTGAGGTGCTGCAGGCGCACTTCGCTGGCGTGCTTTTCGATCGGCACCCGGTAGTCGCGGTTGAAGCTCCTGGCATCGCCAAGCCAGCCCGGCAACAGGAAGTGGAACAGCGACCAGAGTTCTCCAAGATGGTTTTCCAGGGGCGTGCCAGACAGGCACAGGCGCTGCCGGGCGTTGAGTTCGCGTGCGGCTTGGGCGGCCTTGCTCGACGGGTTCTTGATGTACTGCGCCTCGTCTAGGATCAGTACGTGCAAGGGCTGCGCGGCCAGCAGTTCAACATCCTTGGGCAGCAGTGCGTAGGTGGTCAGCAGCAGGTCGTAGTCGGCCAGTTGCGCGAAGTGTTTCTTGCGTCCCGCGCCATACAGCGCCAGAACCTTGAGTTGCGGGGTGAAGTGCGCCGCTTCGTCCAGCCAGTTGGGAATCAGGCTGGTGGGCATGACCACCATGCAAGGGCGGTCCAGGCGGCCGGCGTTTTTCTCGCTGAGGATATGGGCCAGGGTCTGCAGGGTTTTGCCCAGGCCCATGTCATCGGCGAGGATGCCGCCCACTTCCAGCTGGCGCAGGGACTGCATCCAGCTCAAGCCTTCCTGTTGATAGGGGCGCAGGGTGGCATTCAACCCTTCTGGCACCGGCGCCGAGTAGTCCTTGATGTCGCGCAGGCGCTGGGCAAAGGTGCGGATATGCTCGCCACCCTCCCAGAGCAGCGGCAGGTCCTGCAGTGGGTTCAGGCGTGTGGCATCGGCACTGCTCAGGCGCAGGGCGGTTTCCCCGGGCTCATGTAGATAGAACTCACCCAGGGTTGCCAGCACCGGTTTCAGGCGGCCGTAGGGCAGTGCCACTTGCAGCGGGCCGTGCAAGGAATTGGGTCGGTTGGGAATGTTCACCAGGATCAACTCATCGTCACGGCGCCTGGCCAGGCGTTCCGGGTTGAGGAGTTCGGTGTGGGAGCGCATCAGGTTAAGTAGGATCGGCAGCAGGCTCAGGCGCTCGCCATTGACGATGATCCCCAGTTCCAGGTCGAACCAGTCGCGCCCTGGCGCTTCGTCGACGCTGGCGTACCAGTCGTCCACGGCTGTCAGGTCGAAGCCGAAGCCGTCGTCGATCTGCAGCTCCCAGCCCTGGTTGCGCAGCTTGGGCAGCTCATTGAGGGTGAAGGTCAGCCAGGCGCTGTCGTTGACCATCTCGAACAGCTCGCCGGCGCTTTCCGGTAACGCCTTGCTCTGCCGGGTGGCGATCTTGAAACCCAGGTTTCGCAGTTGCTCGCGCCAGCCTTGCTCACGCTCGGGGTGGCGCTTTATACGCAGGGTCTGATGCTCCTGGCGGATGATCACATCGGCATACTTCTGGCCGCTGACGTGTTCGCCCATGTAGTTGAATGACAGTGCGGCGCGGTGTTGGATATAGCGCTGCATCTTGCCGTTGCGTGGTTCGAAAGCGCTGAATTCGATGCTTGCCAGCCACAGGCGCGGCACGGGTTGCACATCCTCCAGCAAGTGCTGTGGCGGCGCGGCGGGGCGGCGGCTGTCGAGGACAGCGGAGAGTTTCTCCAGCAGCTCGGCATCCTTGGCTGCGGCGGGGAAGGCCAGGGTTTCTTCCACTTGCAACAGCACGGCGGCGATGTGTTTGCAGTTGCTGCGGACCGGGCAGGTGCAATGGGCGTCGATCAGCAGCAGGTTGCCCTTGCTCGATTCTCGCAGGCTGATGTTCTGCCGATAGACATTGCCACCGGAGCCTTCGCAACTGGCAGTGATAGCGCTGTCTGCGGCAGTCACGATGCGCACGCGTCTTTCCAGGGCGTAACGCCGGCCACGCTCCAAGGTTTGTTCCTTGAAGCGATTGACCCAGGACGGGGCCAGGGGTTTGGTCAGGGGCGGGGTCATAGGGACTTCGATCAGTCCGGTATTTCAGTTGGAGCAGGGCGCGGCGCCGGTGCGGTGAGCGAGGTGATCTTGATCAGCAGCGCCAGGTGGCCGTTGTCCAGGTAGTTGAGCTGACCGTTTTTGGTGTGGCTTTGCTGCTTCAGGCGTTCGCTGCGGGTGACCAGGCCATTGCTGTCGATCTGGTTGATCCAGAAGTCTGCGTCCACATCGGTGAAGCGCCCGAGCTTGAGGTTCAGGGTGCCCTCGATGGGGAACTGGCCGAATTGCTCCGGCCCGTCGCTGAGGGCCACCTTGACCGGGGTTTCCCCCAGGGTCTGCTGCCAGGCCTTGTGCAGCAGCACGCTGTAGTTGCCGCTGGCGTTGAGCTTCTCGACGATCCCGCCCAGGGACGGGGTGCGCTGGCTGTCCGGGCTCAGGCGTTGAGCGCCGGCGGCCCAGTCTTCCGGGGCAGCACGGCTGAGGATCTGCGGCTCGGCATTCTGCCGTACAAGGATCATTTCCACCTGGTACAGGTCGTCGGCAAACGCCATCGGCGCGATCAGAGTCAAGAGCAGGGACAGGGAGCGGAACAGGCGCATGGGGCGTCCTTCAAGCAGTTTTCGGGGTGAGGCGTTCAAACAGCGCCTCCAGTGTATTAAAGCGCTCTTCCGGGCGCTCCATCGGCACCATGAACTTGAACAGGGTTGCGCCTTCGAATTTGTAGCGTTTGGGCTGGCTCTGAATCAGTTTGATCAGTGCCAATGGGTCCACCGGCGTATCCGCGGCAAACTCGATGCGCCCGCCTTGCGGGCCGCCATCGACCTTCTTGATCCCCAGGGTTTCGGCCTGGAGTTTGAGCAGGGTCAGGCGGACCAGGTTCTTGGTCGGCTCCGGCAGCAGGCCGAAGCGGTCGATCATCTCCACTTGCAGGTCCTTCAAGCCGTCCTCGTCGGTCGCCGAGGCAATGCGCTTGTAGAGGATCAGGCGGGCGTGGACATCCGGCAGGTAGTCCTCGGGAATCAGTGCCGGCAGGCGCAGGTTGATTTCCGGGCCGCCGCCCAGGGGCTGGTCGAGGTTTGGCTGTTCGCCCTTGCGGATGGCCTTCACCGCGCGCTCGAGCATCTCCATATAAAGGGTGAAGCCCACAGCCTGGATCTGCCCGCTCTGGCCGTCGCCCAGCAGCTCGCCAGCGCCGCGAATCTCCAGGTCGTTGGTGGCCAGCACGAAACCGGCCCCCAGGTCCTGGGTATTGGCGATGGCTTCCAGGCGCTTTTCAGCGTCCGGGGTGATTTGCTGGCGCGGGGGTGTCAGCAGGTAGGCATAGGCCTGGTGGTGACTACGGCCGACCCGACCGCGCAACTGGTGCAACTGGGCCAGGCCGAACTTGTCGGCGCGTTCGATGATGATGGTGTTGGCGCTCGGCACGTCGATCCCGGTCTCGATGATGGTCGAGGCGATCAGCACGTTGAAGCGCTTGTGGTAGAAGTCGCTCATCACCTGTTCGAGTTCGCGTTCGCGCATCTGCCCATGGCCGATGCCGATCCGTGCTTCGGGCACCAGTTCGGCCAGGTCGGCGGCGCATTTCTCGATGGTTTTAACGTCGTTGTGCAGGTAGTACACCTGGCCGCCACGCAGCAGTTCACGCAGCAGGGCCTCTTTGACCGTGCTCTGGTTCTGCTCCATGACAAAGGTGCGCACCGACAGGCGTCGCGCCGGCGGCGTGGCGATGATCGACAAGTCGCGCATGCCCGAGACGGCCATGTTCAGGGTTCGCGGGATCGGCGTGGCGGTCAGGGTGAGGATGTCGACTTCGCTGCGCAGGGCCTTGAGCTGTTCCTTCTGGCGCACCCCGAAACGGTGTTCTTCGTCGATGATCACCAGCCCCAGGTTCTTGATCTTCACATCGTCCTGCAGCAGCTTGTGGGTGCCGATGACGATGTCGATCTTGCCTTCGGCCAGGTCCGCCACCGCGGCGTTCACTTCCTTGGCCGACTTGAAGCGGCTCATCACCTCCACGGTCACCGGCCAGTCGGCGAAGCGGTCGCGGAAGCTGTTGTAGTGCTGTTGGGCGAGCAGGGTGGTGGGCACCAGGATGGCCACTTGCTTGCCGCCGTGGACCGCAATGAAAGCGGCGCGCATGGCCACTTCAGTCTTGCCGAAGCCGACGTCGCCGCACACCAGGCGGTCCATCGGTTTGCCCGAGAGCATGTCCTCGCGCACCGCTTCGATGGTGCTCTGCTGGTCCGGGGTTTCCTCGAAGGGGAAGCCGGCGCTGAAGGTGGCGTAGTCGGCCTTCGGATCGGCGAAGGCGTAACCTTCCCGGGCGGCGCGCCGGGCATAGATGTCCAGCAGCTCGGCGGCCACATCGCGCACTTGCTCGGCGGCCTTGCGCTTGGCTTTCTGCCAGGCTTCGGAACCGAGGCGGTGCAACGGCGCCAGGGCGTCGTCGCTGCCGGTGTAGCGGGCGATCAGGTGCAGGTTGGCCACGGGCACATAGAGCTTGGCGCCCTCTGCGTATTCCAGGGTCAGGAACTCGGCGGCCTGGTTGTCGATCTCCAGGGTCGCCAGGCCCAGGTAGCGGCCGACACCGTGGTCGATGTGCACCACCGGCGCGCCTTCGCGCAGCTCGGTGAGGTTCTTGATCACTGCATCGTTATTGGCGTCGGCGCGTTTTTCCCGGCGCCGACGCTGCATCACCCGCTGGCCGAACAGTGGGCTTTCCGCCACCAGGGCCAGGGCCGGATCGTCCAATACCAGTCCCTCGTCCAGAGGGGCAATGGTGATCGCCAGGCGCTCCTTGCTGGCGACGAAATCCGGCCAGCTGTCGACGGTCTTCGGTCGCAGCTTGAGGCGTTCCAGCAACTCCAGCAGCACTTCCCGGCGGCCGGCGGATTCGGCGGTGAACAACACTCGGCCGGGGAACTCGTCGAGGAAGCCCGAGAGCGCCGCCAGCGGCTGGTTGGCCTTGGCTTCGATAGCCAGGTTGGGCAATTCGTGGGCCGGGAAACGCTCGCGGCCGACGCCGGTTTCGATGTCCTGCTGGCTGGCCACCACCCGTGGCCAGTTTTTCAGGCGGGCGAAGCAGTCTTCCACCGGCAGGAACAGTTCCGCCGGAGGCAGGAGCGGGCGCGATGGATCAACGCGGCGCTCTTCATAGCGGTTGCGTACATCGTTCCAGAAGTTTTCCGCGGCCTGTTCGATGCCCGGCAGGGAGAACACCTGGGTGTCCTGGGGCAGGTAGTCGAACAGGGTCGAAGTCTCTTCGAAGAACAGCGGCAGGTAGTACTCGATACCGGCCGGGGTAATCCCGCTGCTCAGGTCCTGGAAGATCGGGCAGCGGCGGAAGTCCACGTCGAAGCGTTCGCGAAAGCGCGCCTTGAAGCGAGTCACTGCTTCTTTCTGCAGAGGGAATTCCTTGGCTGGCAGCAGGCGCACCGAGTCGACCTTGTCGATGGAGCGCTGGTTCTCCGGATCGAAGGTGCGCAGGGTCTCGATTTCGTCGTCGAACAGGTCGATGCGGTAAGGCAACTTGCTGCCCATGGGGAACAGGTCGATCAAGGCGCCGCGCACGGTGAATTCGCCGTGCTCATAAACTGTATCGACGTAGCGGTAGCCGCTGGCCTCCAGGCGCGTGCGCATCTGTTCCACATCGAGCTTCTGGCCAACGTCCAGTACCAGGCTGCTGCCCAGCAGGAACTGGGTTGGCGCCAGGCGGTGCAGGGCGGTGGTGATGGGCACCACCAGTACGCCGTGCTCCAGCTCCGGCAGCCGGTAGAGGCTGGCGATGCGCTGGGAAATGATGTCCTGGTGCGGCGAGAACAGGTCGTAGGGCAGGGTTTCCCAATCGGGGAAATGCAGCACCGGCAGATCCGGGGCGAAGAAGCCCAGTTCCTGTTCCAGCCGGTCAGCGCTTTGGCTGTCGGCGGTCAGCAGGAGGGTAAAGCGCTTGGCGGCGCTGGCGGCTTCGGCGATGGCCAGGCTCAGGGCGGCACCGGGCAGGTTGCCCCAATGCTGTTTACCGGCGGCGGCAGGGAGTAGCGGTAGACGCAGGACGGGCACGGACGGTCAAGCTCCAAGCGTTGCGACGAAAGTCGGTAATTGTAACGGCCCCGGGTGGCCACTGTCAGTGGCTGATGCGTCTATTACGCCGGTCAGGGCAAATGTAGTGGCTATGACAACATAATGTGCTTTTTTGGCGGAAATGTAGTGCCGAATTTGCTCGGTGTTACGGAGGGTTACATACAGGTTGCTTGGCTGTCCAAAAAATTGACGCGGCTGGAAGCCGCGGTTTTACTGGCCTCCAGCATAGTGGTGTTTTTTTGCAAGGGCTTTTTGTTACGTTCCGCACGACAGGCGCGCATTGCTACGAGAGGGACTCGGCGTCATAATGTAGCCCCTTTTTTCTGCCCCTACATGTGGAAGGTTCCCGTGACTCAGAAGCCCGACCAGTGTCTTGGTGAATGGATCGACCGTGAAGCACTCGCAGAAGCGATGATTCCGCTTATCGGTCAGCTCTACCGCAATAACAATGTGGTGAGCTCGATCTATGGCCGCAGCCTGATCAACCAGTCTGTCATCGCGATTCTCAAGGCTCATCGCTTTGCTCGCCATCGCTCCTCCGACGACAGCGAACTCTCCGTCCACGAAACATTCCCTCTGCTTAAAGCAATGAGCGAGCTCAAGCTCGGCGCAGCTTCGGTAGACCTGGGCAAGTTGGCGTTCAAATTCCGTAACGAAGGCAATGGCCGCAGCGCCGAGCAGTTCGTTCGCGAAGAAATGGCTGACGTGGTTGGCCAGCAAAACGCTTCAGCCCGCAAAGGCACTGACGTTGTCCTGTACGGCTTCGGTCGTATCGGCCGTCTGCTGGCGCGCATCCTGATCGAGAAAACCGGTGGTGGCGACGGCCTGCGTCTGCGCGCCATCGTGGTGCGCAAAGGCGCCGAAAACGACCTGACCAAGCGCGCCAGCCTGCTGCGTCGCGATTCGGTACACGGTTCGTTCAACGGCACCATCACCATCGACGAAGAAAACAACACCATCACCGCCAACGGCAACCTGATCCAGGTGATCTACGCGAAGAACCCGACCGAGGTGGACTACACCCAGTACGGGATCAAGAATGCGCTGCTGGTGGACAACACCGGTGTATGGCGTGATGCCGACGGCCTGGGCCAGCACCTGACCTGCCCGGGTATCGACCGCGTGGTTCTGACCGCACCTGGCAAAGGCAAGCTGAAGAACATCGTTCACGGTATCAACCACAACGAAATCACTGCTGACGACAAGATCGTGTCCGCCGCTTCCTGCACCACCAACGCCATCGTGCCGGTGCTCAAGGCGGTGAATGACAAGTTCGGCATCATCAACGGTCACGTTGAAACCGTTCACTCGTACACCAACGACCAGAACTTGATCGACAACTTCCACAAGGGCGATCGCCGTGGCCGTAGCGCCGCGCTGAACATGGTGATCACCGAGACGGGTGCTGCTACCGCTGCTGCCAAGGCCCTGCCTGAGCTGGCCGGCAAGCTGACCGGTAACGCGATCCGCGTTCCAACGCCAAACGTGTCGATGGCCATTCTCAACCTGAACCTTGAGAAAGCCGCCACCCGTGAAGAGATGAACGAGTACCTGCGCTACATGGCGCTGCACTCCGATCTGCATAAGCAAATCGACTTCGTCAATTCGCAGGAAGTGGTGTCCACCGACTTCGTGGGTTCGCGTCACGCCGGTGTTGTCGACGCTGAAGCGACCATCGTTCAGGACAACCGCGTTGTTCTGTACGTCTGGTACGACAACGAGTTCGGTTACAGCTGCCAGGTTGTGCGCGTGATGGAAGACATGGCAGGGGTCAACCCGCCAGCATTCCCACGCTAAGCGACTGCTGAAATGAAAACGCCCCGACTTGTCGGGGCGTTTTTGTTTGTGGCTTTCGCCTGCGAGGCCGGCGTCATTTGTAGGTGCCAACTTGTCCGCGCTGTTGGCTGTCAGGCGCTGCCAGCCGCCTGCGCTGTACGCAGTTCGTGGCGGTTGCCACGGAACAGCACCAGTGTCGCAATCAGCCCCAGCACCGCCGCGCCGCTGAGCCAGATGCCCGGTGCCGCCTGGTTGCCCAGAACGTGGATCAGGTAGGTGCAGGCCGCCGGGGTAAAGCCGCCGAAGGTTGCGGTTGCCAGGCTGTAGGCCAGCGAGAAGCCGGTGGTGCGCACTTCTACCGGCATGATTTCAGTCAGGGCCACCACCATCGCGCCGTTGTACGAGCCATAGAGGAAGGACAGCCACAGCTCGACGATCAGCAGGTGGCTGAAGCTGGGGTTGGCCACCAGCCAGGACAGCGCCGGGTAAGCGGTGAAGATGGCCAGGATGGTGGCGCCCAGCAGCAGCGGTTTACGACCGACGCGGTCCGACAGCGAGCCCATGACCGGCAGCCAGAAGAAGTTCGACAGGCCGATGCACACAGTCACCAGCAGGGCGTCGAAGTCCGACAGGTGCAGCTCGGCCTTGCCAAAGGTCGGGGTGTAGGCGGTGATCAGGTAGAAGGACACGGTGGTCATCACCACCAAGGCCATGCCGGCAATGACGACTCCGAAGTTCTGACTGATGGAGCGGATGACTTCCTGCAGGGTGGGGCGATGTTTGCGGGCCTGGAACTCGGGTGTTTCCTCGAGAGAGCGGCGGATCATGAAGATTGCCGGAACAATCATGCAGCCCACCAGGAACGGCACGCGCCAGCCCCAGTCACCCATTTGTTGGGGGCTCAGCCAGTGGTTCAGACCCACCCCCAGCAAGCCGGCAAACACCACGGCCGCCTGTTGGCTTGCCGATTGCCAGCTGACGAAGAAGCCCTTGCGACCCGGTGTCGAGATCTCGGCCAGGTACACCGACACGCCACCCAGTTCCACGCCAGCGGAAAAGCCCTGCAGCAAGCGACCCAGCAGCACCAGCAGTGGAGCGGCGACGCCGAGAGTGGCGTAGCCCGGCACGCAGGCAATCAGCACAGTGCCCGCGGCCATCAGTACCAGGGTAATGATCAGGCCCTGGCGGCGGCCGTGACGGTCGATGTAGGCGCCGAGGAAGATCGCTCCCAGTGGACGCATCAGGAAGCCGGCGCCGAAAGTGGCCAGGGACAGCATCAATGAAGCGAAAGCGCTGTCGGCCGGAAAGAAGGTCTTGGCGATTGCCGTGGCGTAGAAGCCATAGACCATGAAGTCGAACATCTCGAGAAAGTTGCCGCTGACAACGCGAAAGATCGCCTTGCCGTTGCCCGTGGTCGTGGACATTTTTTCACTCACTTTGGCTGTTTTGTTAGCAATCCCTGGTCAGTACTCGTCCTCACTGCAAAGGTGGGGCGCGAGGCAGCACGCTGAACAGTTTTGTAACAATATGTGTGCTGGTGGCGTCAGGCAACAAAAACTCTTGGGTGCTGCGCGATGGCTCTGGGTCGAGCTTCTGGTGCCGTCCAGGCTGGCAGGTCTGGCGCGCATGCCGCATCCGCCTGTCGCATAATGGCCATTTGTGTTGTCAGCTCGCCCTCTGGGGCAATTGATCTGGAGGGGAATCGTGTCGGGAGGGCGATGGTGGTGGAACGCATTGTGGGGGGCGATGGCGCTGTTGGCGGGCTGCGGTGGCGATCGCTTGCACAGCGTCTCCGGGCCGACCATGGGCAGCACCTACTCCGTTCAGTACGTGCAGCGCCCCGGCGTGCCGGATGAGTCGCGGGTCAAGGCCGAGGTCGAGCAAATCCTGGCCGAGGTTGATCGGCAGATGTCCACCTACCGCAGTGACTCGGATATCGAGCGTTTCAACGCCTTGCCCAGCAACAGCTGCCAACCGATGCCTGAGTCGGTGTTGCACTTGGCGCGAGTTGGCGAGCAGCTGTCCCGGGACAGTGGCGGCGCCTTTGATCTGACGGTGGAGCCGCTGCTCGACCTCTGGGGCTTTGGGCCTCAGGGGCGAGAAGAAAAAATTCCCAGTGCGTCAGCCCTGGCCGAGGCTCGGCAGCGGGTCGGACATGGGCACTTGCATATCGAAGGCCTGGAGCTGTGCAAGGATGCGCCGGTGGAGGTGGACTTCAACAGCCTTGCCGCCGGTTACGCAGTGGATCGCATCGCCGCGCGGCTTGCGCAGTTGGGAATCGACAGTTTTCTCGCCGAAGTCACTGGCGAGCTCAAGGCCGTGGGCCGCAAACCGGACGGCGCGCCCTGGCGTATCGCCCTGGAGGAGCCGCGGGACGACCAGCAGGTGGCCCAGCGGGTGATCGCACTGGACGGCTATGGTGTATCCACGTCTGGCGACTACCGTAATTACTTCGAGCAGGACGGCCAGCGCTATTCCCATACCTTCGATGCCAGGCTTGGCAAGCCCATCACTCACAGGCTGGCGTCGGTGACCGTGATTCATCCTTCGGCACTCATGGCCGATGGCCTCTCTACGCTGTTACTGATTCTTGGTCCCGAAGCAGGCTGGGACTACGCACAAAAACACCGTATCGGCGCATTTTTTGTGATGCGTGCCGATAAAGGCTTCGTCACACGTAGCAACCCGGCGTTCGATGCGCTGTTGGCCGGACCAAAACAATAACCAGGCACGCTGTTGTGAATGCTGTAGTGCAGGCAAAAGTAGCCTACGACGCGACCAAGGGTTAATGTGCGCGGCGTTGACGCTTCTATAGACTGTGCCCGGGTTCGTAACCGAGCCAAATTGATCCTTCATGCCGCTGGCCGCGGCATGATTTAGCCGGAGATGCCAGAAGGGCATCTCGGCCTGTTCTGAGGAGTACGCATGGCTGTCTACAACTACGACGTAGTGGTGCTGGGCTCGGGCCCCGCTGGAGAAGGTGCGGCAATGAACGCCGCGAAAGCAGGACGCAAAGTGGCGATGGTCGATAGCCGTCGCCAGGTCGGCGGCAACTGCACCCACCTGGGTACCATTCCGTCCAAGGCCCTGCGTCACTCGGTCCGGCAGATCATGCAGTTCAACACCAATCCGATGTTCCGGGCCATTGGCGAGCCGCGCTGGTTCTCCTTCCCGGACGTGCTCAAGAGCGCCGAGAAGGTGATTTCCAAGCAGGTGGCTTCGCGCACCGGCTACTACGCCCGCAATCGGGTCGACGTGTTCTTCGGCACTGGCAGCTTCGCCGACGAGCAGACCGTGGAAGTGGTTTGCGCCAATGGCGTGGTGGAAAAACTGGTAGCCAAGCACATCATCATCGCCACCGGTTCGCGTCCTTATCGCCCGGCGGACATCGATTTCAGTCACCCGCGTATCTACGATAGCGACACCATCCTCAGCCTTGGCCACACCCCGCGCAAACTCATCGTTTACGGCGCCGGGGTCATTGGTTGTGAATACGCCTCGATCTTCAGTGGTCTTGGGGTGTTGGTGGAACTGGTGGACAACCGCGGCCAGTTGCTCAGCTTCCTGGACTCGGAGATTTCCCAGGCCCTGAGCTACCACTTCAGCAACAACAACATCACCGTGCGCCACAACGAGGAATACGACCGCGTTGAAGGTGTGGACAACGGGGTGATCCTGCACTTGAAATCCGGCAAGAAGATCAAGGCCGACGCCTTGCTCTGGTGCAACGGCCGGACCGGCAACACCGACAAGCTGGGCATGGAGAATATCGGGGTCAAGGTCAACAGCCGCGGCCAGATCGAAGTCGACGAGAACTACCGCACCTGTGTGCCGAACATCTACGGTGCCGGTGACGTGATCGGCTGGCCAAGCCTGGCCAGTGCCGCCCATGACCAGGGACGCTCGGCCGCCGGCAGCATCGTCGACAATGGCAGCTGGCGCTTCGTCAACGATGTACCGACCGGGATCTACACCATTCCGGAGATCAGCTCGATCGGCAAGAACGAGCAGGAGCTGACCCAGGCCAAGGTGCCTTACGAAGTGGGCAAGGCGTTCTTCAAGGGCATGGCCCGTGCGCAGATCGCCGGCGAGCCGCAAGGCATGCTGAAGATCCTGTTCCATCGGGAAACCCTGGAGGTCCTCGGCGTGCATTGCTTCGGTTATCAGGCTTCGGAAATCGTCCACATTGGTCAGGCGATCATGAGCCAGCCGGGTGAGCACAACACCCTGAAGTACTTCGTCAACACCACCTTCAACTACCCGACCATGGCCGAAGCCTATCGGGTAGCAGCGTACGACGGCCTCAACCGGCTTTTTTGAGCGGCTCCGGCCGGTGGCCTGAGCCGGCCGGGGAGACCGATTTCAGTAATTCTCGAGGGTGGCGCTGGCCAAACCGGGAAAGTCTGTAATCAGGCTATCTACGCCGAAGTCGGCGAGCCTGCGCATCAGCGCGGGCTCGTTGACCGTCCACACTGACACATGCAAGCCCTGACGCTGCGCCCTTTGCAGTCGCTCCGGGGTGCACAGGGTCCAGTTCAGCGCAAGAATCTCGCAGCCATAGCTCTGGGCGACCTTCAAGGGGTCGAGCCAGGCGTATTCGGCTACCAGTCCGCGAGACAGGTCCGGGGTCAGTTCGACCGCCGCTTTCAGCACTTCCCGCGAGCTTGAGGTCACGGTGACCTTGTCCAGCAGGCCGAAGCGTTGGGCCATTTCCCGAATCGCCAGCACCGTCGTAGCGGCGCGGGTGCGTGAGGCGCTCTTGACTTCCAGCTGCCAGTGCTCGAAGTCGCATTTCTCGAACAGCTCTTCCAGGCGCGGAATAGGGCAGGGGCTGACCCAGCCCGGGCCGCCTTTGCGTGCGTCGTAGGTCACCAGTTCGGCGGCGGAATGCTCCACCACCTTGCCGCGCCGGTCAGTGGTGCGCTTGAGGGTCGGGTCGTGAATCACCATCAGCTCGCCGTCCATGGACAGGTGCAGGTCGAGCTCGCAGCGGCGCACGCCGTGCTTGAGACATTCCTGAAAGCTGGTCAGGGTGTTTTCCGGTGCTTCGCCTTTAGCGCCGCGATGGCCATAGATCAGGGTCACAATTGCTCCTTCACGGATGTTGTTCCTTAAGAGGGGGTCAGGCTTGCGGCTCAACCAGCGGCGGGGTCTGTCTGGTCCCGGGCCATGCGGCGTTGCTGAGCCTGTTTTTGCAGGATGTAGCGCGCCAGCAGTTGGCGCTGGGCATCGGTCAATGCTTCGAATTCGGTGCCGATCTCGAAGGTGCCGAAGCTCTGTGGCTCACAGTGGATGACCCTGGCTCGCAGCAGCAGACCCAGGGCTTGCGGCATCAACAGCAGTTTCACCGCCAGGTGGCTGCCGCTGGGATAGCTCAGATGGTGGTTGAACTCGATGCCGCCTTCGGAAAGGGTGACCCGCTGCGGTTCGCCGAACTTGCCGAACACGGTCTGCGCCACCACCTGGCTGAGCAGGTCGATGCGTTTGTTCATGGCCTTGAGGTAGCTGGCCAGGGTGCGATCGCGCTCGCTGACCTGGCGCAGCAGGTGCTGTGATTCGAATTCGCTCAGGTGCAGTTCGCTGAGTAGATTGAACAGCGGAGACTCATCCTGCAACACTTCCTTGCTCGCCGCGTCGTGGGCGGACAAGGGGCTAATTTCCAGTGCGATCGTGTCCTCGATACGGTAGTATTCGCGGCGATCTTCTTCATCTAATGTCGACATGGCGAACCCATGGTAGAGGCAGTGGTCTGAGTGTAAAGCTGCTTACCAGGCCCCGCCACAAGGACGTCTTCTTTTCCTCTGCACAAGCCCCGACATGTTCAGACCTCTGTTTGCTTTTATCGGCACGCGTTACACCCGTGCAAAGCGTCGCAATCATTTTGTGTCATTCATTTCCCTGACCTCGATGATCGGACTCGCCCTTGGCGTGATCGTGATGATCGTGGTGCTGTCGGTGATGAATGGCTTCGATCATGAAATGCGCACCCGCGTGCTGGGCATGGTGCCCCACGCCACCATCGAATCCGGTGAACCCATCAGTGACTGGCAAAGCCTGGCCGACAAGGTCAAGCAGAACCCGAAAGTCCTGGCGGTGGCGCCATTCACCCAGATGCAGGGCCTGCTGACCAACAACGGCCAGGTGCAGAAGGTGCTGCTCAACGCCATAGATCCTGGCAAAGAGCGGCAGGTGTCGATCATCGACCATTTCATGCAGCAGGGGCAGCTGGACGCGCTGGCGCCCGGTAGCTTCGGTATCGTCATCGGCGATAAGGCGGCCGCCAAGCTGGGGGTTGGCCTGGGGGACAAGCTGACCTTCGTTGCCCCGGAAGTCACGGTGACCCCGGCCGGCATGTTCCCGCGGATGAAGCGCTTTACCGTGGTGGGCATCTTTCATGTCGGCGCCGGCGAGATCGACGGCTACCTGGGCCTGACCAACCTGGAAGACCTGGGCCGCTTGCACCGCTGGAAGCCGGATCAGGTCCAGGGCCTGCGGCTGAAGTTCGACGACCTGTTCCAGGCCCCGCGCACCGCTTGGGAAATCGCTCAGCAGTTGGGCGAGAACCACTTCTACGCCCGTGACTGGACCCGTACTCACGGCAACCTGTACCAGGCCATCCGCATGGAAAAAGCCATGATCGGCCTGCTCTTGCTGCTGATCGTCGCGGTCGCTGCATTCAACATCATCTCGACCCTGGTGATGGTGGTGAACGACAAAAAGGGCGACATCGCTATTCTGCGCACCCTGGGCGCTACGCCGGGCACCATCATGGCGATCTTCATGGTCCAGGGCACGGTGATCGGTGTGGTCGGCACCTTGATCGGTGCGGTGCTGGGGATGCTCGCAGCCTTGAATGTCAGTGCTGCGATCTCCGCCCTTGAAGGTCTGATCGGCCATAAATTCCTGAATGCCGACGTGTATTTCATCGACTACCTGCCGTCGCAACTGATGGCCGAGGACGTGTTGATGGTCTGCGGCGCGGCATTGGTCCTGAGTTTCCTCGCCACCCTGTATCCAGCCTGGCGTGCGGCGCGCACCCAGCCTGCGGAGGCGCTACGTTATGAGTGAGTTGGGCATGAGTGAAAAAGCAATCCTGAGCTGCCGTGACCTGGGCAAGTCCTACGAGGAAGGTCCGGAATCGGTGGTGGTCCTGTCCGGCCTGCAACTGGAGCTGCATCCGGGGGAGCGAGTGGCCATCGTCGGTACGTCGGGCTCCGGCAAGAGTACCTTGCTCAACTTGCTGGGCGGCCTGGATACGCCCTCCAAGGGCAGCGTCTGGCTGGCCGGCGAAGAACTCTCGGCACTGGGTGAGAAGGCTCGCGGTCAACTGCGCAATCGCGCCCTGGGCTTCGTCTACCAGTTCCACCACCTGCTGCCGGAGTTCACCGCACTGGAGAACGTCTGCATGCCGCTGCTGATCGGCCGTACGCCGATTCCTGAAGCCCGTCAGCGTGCTACTGCGCTGCTGGAGCGGGTCGGCCTGGGTCATCGCCTGGAGCACAAGCCGGCCGAACTGTCCGGCGGTGAGCGTCAGCGGGTAGCCATCGCCCGGGCCCTGGTGAACCAGCCGGGGCTGGTGATGCTCGACGAGCCCACCGGCAACCTCGACTCGCACACGGCCCAGGGCATTCAGGACCTGATGCTGGAACTCAGCACTTCGATGCGTACCGCCTTCCTGGTGGTGACGCACGATATGAACCTGGCCCGGCAGATGGATCGCGTACTGCACCTGCAAGAAGGTCACCTGGTCGCCATCTGATGCGGCCGCACGCGGTGTCGGCGGCTGGCCCGTTGACACCGGGTCATTAATTTTTCCAGGGTGCCTTGCCCATGTTCAGACCCTTATCGATCTTTATCGGCGCGCGCTACACCCGCGCCAAGCGGCGCAATCGTTTTGTCTCGTTCATTTCCATGACCTCGATGATCGGCCTCGCCCTGGGCGTATTGGCGATGATCGTGGTGCTGTCGGTGATGAACGGCTTCCAGCGGGAAATGAGCTCGCGCATCCTTGGTATGGTGCCCCACGCCACCATCGTCGGGGTCAAGCCCATTGATGACTGGCAGCCAGTGGCCGCAGCGGCCCTGAAGAACCCGGAAGTCACTGCGGCGGTGCCCTTCACCGAGATGGAGGGCATGCTCTCCTACAAGGGGGCGATGCAACCGATCCAGATCAGCGGTATCGACCCGGCCCAGGAGGGCAAGGTGTCCATCGTCGCCCAGCATATTGTCCAGGGCAGCCTGCAAGACCTGAAACCCGGCGAGTTCGGTGTGGTGATCGGTGAGATCACCGCTCGGCGTTTCCGCTTGAATGTAGGCGACAAGCTGACCCTGATCGTGCCTGAAGTGAGCACGGCCCCAGGGGGTATCACCCCGCGTATGCAGCGCCTGAACGTGGTGGGGGTGTTCAAGGTGGGCGCCGAGCTGGATGGCTCCATGGGCCTGATCCATATGGCCGACGCCGCAGAGATGCAGCGCTGGCAGCCCAATCAGGTGCAGAGCGTGCGCCTGGCGGTCAAGGATCTGTATGCCGCGCCACAGGTGGCGGTGGATATCGCCAAGGGGCTGGGTGCGGACTTCCGCGCCGATGACTGGACCCACACCCAGGGCAGCCTGTTCAGCGCAATGAAGATGGAAAAGACCATGATCGGCCTGTTGCTGCTGATGATCGTCGCGGTGGCGGCGTTCAACATCATCGCCACCCTGATCATGGTGGTGAACGACAAGGGCGCGGACATCGCAATCCTGCGCACCATCGGCGCCACGCCGCGGCAGATCATGGCGATCTTCATGGTCCAGGGCACGGTGATCGGGATTGTCGGCACCCTGATCGGCGGGGTGCTAGGGGTCATTGCGGCGTTGAACGTGAGCGAGATGGTGGGCTGGCTGGAGCGGATCAGCGGTCAGCAGATTTTCAGTTCGGATGTGTACTTTGTCAGCAACCTGCCTTCCGAACTGCAGGGTGGGGATGTGGCGCTGATTTGTAGCGCTGGGTTCATCCTCAGCTTCCTGGCCACTGTGTATCCGGCCTGGCGCGCATCCAAGGTCGAGCCGGCTCACGCTTTGCGGTATTCCTGAGGTCCGCTCTCGCCGGCAAGCAGGCTCCTGCCTGATTGGTGAAGGAGCCGGCTTGCCGGTGAACAGGCTCTCAACGCTTGCTCGGCAACTCGATCACGAAGCGTGTCCAGCCCGCTTCCGATTCGCAACGTATCCGTCCGCCATGGGCGCGAATGATCGACTGCGTGATCGCCAGTCCCAATCCTGCATGTTCACTGCTGCCCTCGCGTCGCGCCGGATCTACCCGGTAGAAACGGTCGAACAACCGCGGCAGTACCTCCCTGGCGATACCCTCTCCGCTGTTTTCGATGCTCAGGTTCAAGCCCTGTAGGCTGTCGCTGATCCGTACCTGGACCGATCCTCCAGGAGGTGTGAAACGCAGGGCATTGTCCAGCAGGTTGGACAATGCCCTGCGCAGCATGCTGCGATCACCGATAAAGCCGGCATGGCCTTCACGGCTCAGGCTGACGTTCGCGTCTTCCGCCAGGGGGCCATAGAACTCCAACAGCATGTCGGTTTCCTCGGCCAGCTCCAGTGCTTCGCATTTCGGGGTCAGCAGTCCATGGTCGGCCTTGGCCAGGTACAGCATGTCGTTGACCAGTTGCGCCATCCATTGCAGTTCCTCGAGGTTGCTGTGCAGGGCTTCGCGGTAGTCCTCGATCGCTCTCGGGCGGGTCAGGGTGACTTGGGTGTGGGTCAGCAGGTTCGACAGGGGCGTGCGCAACTCGTGGGCAATATCAGCGGAAAAGGCCGAAAGGCGTTGGAAGGATTCCTCAAGGCGGCCGAGCATAGCGTTGAAGCTGCTGGCCAGGTCGGCCAGTTCGACGGGCATCTGTTCCTGGGGCAGGCGCTGGGTCAGGGAACTGGCGGAGACTCCTGCGGCCACTGCGCTCATGCGTCGCAAGGGTCGCAGGCCGCTGCGGGCGGCCCAGGCACCAAGCAGGGCAGTGGCCAGGGCCGAGAGCCCTACTGTGAACCAGATCAGGTGCTGCATGCGCTGCAGAAAGTGCTGGTGATGGGTGATATTCAGCAGCAGGGCCAGCTGTGGCGAGTCGGGTTGACCTGGCTTGAGCGGCGCGGAGTAGATCCGGTAGGCCGCACTGTTCAGATTCAGGTTGTGCAGGCCGGCTTCGCTGGGCAAGGAGGCGGGTAGGGCAGGGGCACTGTCGAACCAGAGTCGGCCGTCACTGCCGATAATCCGCAGGGCCAGGTCCGGTTGATGGCTCAGCTCGTCCTGCAGCCGTGCCTGATGCCGGGCAAAATCTCGGGCCTCGGTCACATCCTGCAAGACGCTGCGCAGGGCGATCAGCTTGCTGTCCAGCAGTTGCTGGTCCAGTTCGATGAAGTGGGCTTCGCTGGCGCGACTGAACAGCACCCCTGCAAATAGCGAGACCACGGCGGTGCAGGCGGCGAACAGCAGCGCCAGGCGTGCGCTGAGTGACAGGCGGCGCATCAGGCCGGACGCTCTTCGAGCACATACCCCATGCCGCGTACGGTATGGATCAGCTTGTTCGGGTAATCGTCATCGATTTTCAGGCGCAGACGGCGGATTGCTACTTCGATGACGTTGGTGTCGCTGTCGAAGTTCATGTCCCAGACCTGGGAGGCGATCAGCGATTTGGGCAGGACTTCTCCCTGGCGTCGCAGGAGCATTTCCAGCAAGGCGAACTCCTTGGCGGTCAGATCAATGCGCTGGCCGCTGCGTTCTACCCGGCGGCGGATCAGGTCCAGTCGCAGGTCAGCCAGTTGCAGGCTGGTTTCCTGGGTCATCACGCTACCCCGGCGCAGCAGGCTGCGAACCCGTGCCAGCAGTTCGGAGAAGGCAAAGGGCTTGACCAGATAGTCGTCGGCTCCCAGTTCCAGGCCGTGGACTCGGTCCTCCACGGCGTCCCTGGCGGTGAGGAACAACACTGGGATGTCCAGGCCGGCGCTGCGTACGGCCTGGAGGATCTGCCAACCGTCGCGCCCCGGGAGCATCACGTCGAGAATCAACAGGGCGTAGTCACCGGTCAGCGCCAGGTGCTGGCCGGTATTGCCATCCGCTACCAGCTCGGCATTGAAGCCGGCTTCGCTCAAGCCTTGGCGCAGGTACTGGCCGGTTTTCGGCTGGTCTTCGACGATCAACAGTTTCATGGTGGTACTCGTGGCTTGTGTAACCCGGGCTTTATACCTTGCTGGGGGGCAGGGCAGATCAAGCTGACAAAGTTGTAATCTAGCCGTCAGCTGGCTGGCAGCGCTGGGCCGTTAGAGTTTGCCACATGCTCAATCCTGATCTTGTTGGAGCCTGATGATGAATCTGCAAAACCTGTGGTTGCGACGCCGCTCGGCCCTGGGAGGCTGTCTGATGCTGTTGAGCGTACCGCTCTGGGCTTCACCGGCGGCCTCTTATGACTTCGGCCAGCCGGCCGCGGCCGCCAAGGCCACTCGGGTGGTCGAAGTGGTGATGGGCGATATGTCGTTCAATCCCAAGGTCCTGGAGATCAAGGCCGGCGAGACTGTGCGTTTTGTGTTGATCAACAAGGGGCAACTGCTCCACGAATTCAACCTGGGTAACGCGGCGATGCATGCCGAGCACCAGCAGGAAATGCTCAAGATGCAGCAAAGCGGGATGCTCACGCCTACAGCCATGAAAACCATGGATCACGCAGCCATGGGCCACGGCTCCATGGCGGGCATGGATCACGGCATGCAGCATGACGATCCCAACAGTGTGCTGGTGGAGCCTGGCAAGCAGGCCGACCTGACCTGGACCTTCAGCAAAAGCGGCAGCCTGGAGTTCGCCTGCAATGTTCCCGGGCACTACCAGGCCGGTATGGTCGGCAAGCTCACCGTCAGCCCTTAAGCGTTCGGGGCTCAAAGGCGGGAGCAAAGGCTGGTAGAATCCGCTGATTCTTCAGTCAGGTTTCCGCCATGCATCCCGCAGCCGAACATTCGCCGCTGGGCAAGTCCAGTGAATACGTTTCCACTTACACGCCATCCCTGCTGTTCCCGATTCCCCGGGCAGCAAAATGGGCCGAGCTGGGCTTGAGTGCCGATACCCTGCCGTATAAGGGAGTGGATTTCTGGAACTGCTTCGAATTGTCCTGGCTGCTGCCTTCAGGCAAGCCGGTGGTGGCCATTGGTGAATTCAGTATTCCTGCAGATTCGCCGAACATCATCGAGTCCAAGTCTTTCAAGCTGTACCTCAACTCGTTGAACCAGACCCCCTTCGCTGATCGAGCGACGCTTGAGGCAACTTTGCGTCAGGATCTCTCGGCCGCCGCAGGCAAGCCCGTAGGGGTGCGTATTCGCAGCCTTGGGGAGGTCGAGGCGCAAGGTGTGGTGGCACTGCCAGGCATTTGCATCGACGAGCTGGATATCAGTGTCGACAGCTATGAGCATCCGCGACCTGAGCTGCTGCGTTGCGATGATTCGCAAGTGGTGGAGGAAAGCGTGCACAGCCACTTGCTCAAATCCAATTGCCCTGTGACCAGCCAGCCGGACTGGGGCAGTGTCGTGGTGGAGTACCGTGGCGCGGCGCTGGATCACGCCAGCCTGCTGGCCTATCTGGTGAGTTTCCGTCAACACTCGGACTTCCATGAGCAATGCGTGGAGCGGATTTTCCTTGATCTGCAGCGGTTGCTCAAACCCGAGAAACTCACCGTCTACGCTCGCTATGTGCGTCGCGGCGGGCTGGATATCAATCCGTACCGCAGTACCGAAACCATGGAGTTCGCCAATCAGCGATTGGTTCGCCAGTAAGCAGAAGCCCCGCAAATGATGCGGGGCTTTGTTTTTATGGGGCGGTGTTATCGGGCGCTATCAGATACCGATGTTGCCCAGGGTCTGGACGATATTGCGCAGGGTTCCGGCGATGGCCGGATGTTCCAGTTCGAAGCGTTCCACTGCCAGGTTGACGCCGTCGGCGAGGCTGGCGTCGTGGGTGCTGGTCTCCAGCTTGAGTTGCAGTTCGATCTGCTGCATCAGTTCCTGCAGATTGGCGCGCTCGGCTTCCGAAAGCGGTGGGTTCTGCTCCAATTGCTCGCGCAGGGTATCGAGTTGTTCTTGCAGTTCGCGGGCAGGCATGGCGTTCTCCCTTTATTGATAGGCACAGGGATGGACCGCGCGTTTGAGGCAAAGGTCCATGCCCACGGCTTAGAGTAATCCACTCCCGGGCACTGTGCATGATCCTGATCAACAGGCTTATGTCAGGGTTTTTCACCTTTGAGCCGGCGCAGTTCGATGTCCGCCAGGCAGGTGTTCAGGTCCCCCAGGTGGTCGATGACCGAGTGCACCCCCAGGCCGAAGAGTTGCAGGGTGGCCTTGCCGCGCTTGAGTTCGCGCTCCTGCTGGCTCAGAGCCTGCCATTCACTAGGCGTCAGGCCGCACAGGGACCCGCAGGAGGCCAGACCTATGGTCCAGAGACCGGCGTTGAGCCCTGACTGCAGAAGTTGCGGTTCGCCGCTGACCAGTACACAACCCTCGAGGCGGGACACCTTGAGGGTCATCAGCGCCTGCCAGCAGGCGTCGGGAGCGGGCCAGGGAG
>NZ_JAFGYX010000170.1:0-439 GCF_017491625.1 Pseudomonas sp. 50_B | reverse complement strand
TCGCCGAAAAGGGCGTCGCCGCGATCGCGTATTACGACAGCGTCTCGTTTCGCAAGGCTCTGGAAGTCGAGGACTTCGACGGATACATTCTCGACTGGCTGCTCGGCGAGGAAACCGCCGCCCCTCTCGTGCGCGGCATCCGCGCGAGCGAGAACGCCGACGCGCCGATCTTTCTGCTCACCGGCAAGATTTCGACCGGCGAGGCGAGCGAAGACGAGATCGCTGATATCGTGTCGAGCTTCAACGCCCGCTGCGAGGAAAAGCCGGTGCGGCTACCGATCCTGGTCGCCGAGGTCGCGCGCGCGCTGAAGATCGCCTATCCGCCCAACACGCAGGCGAGTTGAACCACCCCTTTGCGAGGACAAACCATGCGGATTTCGACGAACTGGATCAAGCATCTCGTGCTGGCGCTGCTGCTCGGCGTCACGCTCTCGTCTTA
>NZ_JAFGYX010000169.1:0-439 GCF_017491625.1 Pseudomonas sp. 50_B | reverse complement strand
GCTTGATGTCCGCCGCGATGTCGCACACCTGGTTGTCGTAGAAGTACAGCCCCGTCACCGCGTAGTTCGAGCGCGGCTTCGCGGGCTTCTCCTCGATCGACAGCGCGCGGAATTCGCCGTCGAACTCGACGACGCCGTAGCGCTCCGGATCGTGCACGTGGTATGCGAACACCGTCGCGCCCGCCTGCCGCGCCGATGCCCGATCGAGTTGCTTCGCGAGATCGTGGCCATAGAAGATGTTGTCGCCGAGAATCAGCGTCGACGGATCGCGGCCGACGAATTCCCGGCCGATCACGAACGCCTGCGCGAGCCCGTCCGGCGACGGCTGCACCGCGTAGCGGATGTTCATCCCCCACTGGCTGCCGTCACCCAGCATCGCCTCGAAGCGCGGCGTGTCCTGCGGCGTCGAGATGATCAGCACATCGCGAATGTCCGCCAC
>NZ_JAFGYX010000168.1:0-442 GCF_017491625.1 Pseudomonas sp. 50_B | reverse complement strand
AGGACGTGCTGATCGGCAAGATGGCCAAGCGCAATGTCGACGTGCGCTTTCTCGACTACGGCAAGATCGAGAAGATCGGCGGCGACAAGGTCAAGCAGGTCGTGACGATCAAGAAAGGCGTGTCGGGCGACCTCGCGAAAAAAGTCGTGCGCATCGTGAAGGACAGCAAGATCAAGGTGCAGGCGAGCATCCAGGGCGACGCGGTGCGCGTGTCCGGCGCGAAGCGCGACGATCTGCAAAGCACGATCGCACTGCTGCGCAAGGAAGTGACCGATACGCCGCTCGATTTCAACAACTTCCGCGACTGACGCGCGCACAGGCGCGGCGCACGCAAGGCCGCACGCGCCGATCGAGCGCCGGCCGCTCGCGCTTGTCGACGGCGCACGCAAAGCTCGAACGCAGCGCAATCGGGCAGGCGCGCCCGTTGCGCCGCGATTAGATG
>NZ_JAFGYX010000167.1:0-443 GCF_017491625.1 Pseudomonas sp. 50_B | reverse complement strand
GACCGGCGCGGGTTCTGCGCGCTCGGCTCGGTGAAGACCAACATCGGGCATACGTCGGCGGCGGCCGGCGTCGCGAGCATCCACAAAGTGCTGCTGTGCCTCGCGCATCGCGAGCTGGTGCCGACGCTGAACTACACGAACCCGAACCGCCATTTCGATTTCGCCGATTCGCCGTTCTACGTCAACACCGACCGGCGCGCGTGGGACGCCGCCGGCGACGCGCCGCGCCGCGCGGCCGTCAGCTCGTTCGGCTTCAGCGGCACCAACGCGCACGTCGTGATCGAGGAGTACCGCCCGGCCGCCGCCGCCGCGCCGGACGCGTCGCCGCCGCGCGTGATCGTGCCGCTCTCGGCGCGGCATCCGGAGCGGTTGCGCGCCTACGCGCGCAACCTGGCCGACTGGCTCGCGCAGGCGGCCGCGCCGAGAGCGGCACGATCACGCGC
>NZ_JAFGYX010000166.1:0-444 GCF_017491625.1 Pseudomonas sp. 50_B | reverse complement strand
GCTGGGTCGCGAGGATATCGAACATCGACGGCTGCAGCGGCACGATCACCTTGTCGGCGAATTCGAGCGCGACGTTCATCCGGTTGCCGTGCAGGCCGGCCGGCGTATCGACGATCGCGTATTCGAGGCCGCGCGGCGGCTTCGACGGCGAATCGGGGTCGAGCGCCCAGGTCTCGATCGCGGGCAGCCCGGCGGGCCGCAGGTCGAGCCAGGCATGCGCGGATTGCTGCCGGTCGAGATCGGCGAGCGCGACCCATGCGCCCTGCGCCGCGAAATACCCAGCCAGATTGGTGGACAGCGTGCTCTTGCCGACGCCGCCCTTCGGATTCGCCACCACGATCACCGTCATGAATTCCCCCGAAGAAGCCGCGCGACGCGGCGCCTGGCACCGGCGCCGCGCCGCGAAAAATGCGGATACAGGGAGCGATGATATCGGCAAATGCG
>NZ_JAFGYX010000165.1:0-444 GCF_017491625.1 Pseudomonas sp. 50_B | reverse complement strand
CCCCCACCCCGCCGAATTCAAGGAACACCATCATGGCCACCGAACTCGATCCTCCCGATTCATTCGATCCATTCGATTCGATCGACTCATACGATTTATTCGACTCTCTCGACGAGCGACAAACGAATTTCACGTTATCGTGCGCGATGGACTGGGGCCAGAATATCAAGAATCCCACCACGGACATCCTGGGAAAATTAATTATCGGCTACCTCGGCAAATCAACGAAGACGAAAAACAATAGATTTTCCATTGTCTGGGGTCCCGCGGTCTATGTCGACCCTCTTTCCGGATATGCCGCCAACGTAACCGCGATCTTCAAAAACACCAGCAACGACAAGGACTATCGCCTGGCATTCAGCGGAACCAATCCGAACTCACAGTTTGCCGATATAGTCATTGAAGACAATGACGTCAAAAATCTGACCCCGTTCTCGAAATATG
>NZ_JAFGYX010000164.1:0-444 GCF_017491625.1 Pseudomonas sp. 50_B | reverse complement strand
CTTCACATCCGATGCATGGGGGTCTACGACAGAATAGACGCCGACGCCAGCTGAGCTGGATTTGACTAGAGCATAGCCCTTCGGTGCAGCGAAATTGCATCCGGTACCCAACAGTGATCTGCCTAGAGGATCATTTCCAGTGTGGCACGACAAGAGATACAGCGTCACATTGCGCTGGTTGAGCGATGTTCCGAACGGCACAATCTGATCCTGCCGCATATCCTTCGGTGGATTGCCCATGGCCGATCTCAAAGGTGTTGTTATTGCCATGACTCATAATGGCGAGATAGCCACCGTTATCAACCGAATCGATCTGCGACCAAAAGAAATCAGTGCTATTTGTTAGCGCGACTCTTGTGTAATTTTTGTTCTTGAAGTAGTCGAGCAAATCCTTGTTGGCCTCGTTCGCGTCATATAGAAACAGTTTGCTAGGCATCGTAAGCC
>NZ_JAFGYX010000163.1:0-444 GCF_017491625.1 Pseudomonas sp. 50_B | reverse complement strand
AGCTAAAGATTGCCGCGACAACTTCATTGCGATTCGCCAGCCCCTTGTCGGTTAACGTCGCGGAAATGGCTAACACGCCGCTGTTCCCGTTGACCACCGGATCGGAGTCTGCGCGAATACCTTCAACCAGGCCCTGCTTTTGCAGCCAGTCAGACAATGTGCCCGGACTACGATTGCCAATCAGGTAGGTCACCAGCTCATCGGTTTTACTGCGGAACTGCGCGCTGTTGTTATCGATACGAAACTCGACGCGCAATACTTTACGCGGCATTGCCGGAACATAGTGGATGATGATGCCCTTTTGCGCATCAGTGACGACCGGTACGGTAATTTCAGGCTTTTCGATATTTCTGTTCGGCACGCGCCCAAAGGTGTCAGCCGCTATCCGCGCCAGCTCTGGCAGCGGTTTATTGCTATAAATCACCGCCTTCATCAGGTTCGCGG